>CAZODB010000104.1:0-7789 GCA_964578425.1 uncultured Herbinix sp. | reverse complement strand
TACTGAGAAATATTTAAAACATATATTTGATGTGGATTATCGTACTGTTAATGATAAATGGAAAAAGGGACTGGCATCTTCGCTTGGCTTTTACAGTTGGCAAGATACAGTTTATGAGCATATTAATAGATATGTAGAAAACATAAAAGAAAATCGTACAGTTGTAGAATATGAGAAAATAGCTATAGATCAGGGAGCTATTTATGAATGTAGAAATGTTTTACGTGTAAGAGTGTATGTTAAATATCGTGTTATAGCTGATGATATGAGCGTACCCACAAGTCAGTTAATTTACGGACCAGACACCAGTATAAAAGACATAGGAAAAGGTGAGTGGAAAGAAAGTATATTTGATATATTTATGGATATAAGAGCAGAAGATAATATATATAAGTGGCGTCCATCTGCCTTTGTCTCGTTAAGTGACTGGGGATATAGAGATAGCTTTAAGTAGGAGGTATAGATGATACTACGACAAGCATTCAAAAAGCAAAAGTTATTATTAGGAGGACTTATGCTGCTAATGACCTTATTTATGAGTAGTATAACAAATGCTGATAGTAATGTCCCAGATGTAACAATGGTAAATGGGGAAATTGTATTTGATGTCACAACTAAAGCTGCATCAAGTAGTAACACTATAAGATATAGGACAACAGGCTTTACCATAACGATGGAAAAGCAAACAAAAAGGATAACCGTAAATGGAATTAAAGGGCCTGATGCCCCTCCAACTCCCAATGAATTTCTTCTATTATTAGATAGTGAAAAGGAAGAGATTAAGAGAACTGAAGAAGAGGTCATTACACGGTTTCGAATATCAGAAAAAAGAGTAAAAGCCGCAATAAAAGAAATTGCGAACCTGGATGATCTAAGTGAAAATACATATATATATTTAAATGCCACTTTTGAAACATATCAAATAATAAATGGTAAAGAAACCAAACGTAAGACCAATTTAACTACATGGAGGGATATTGTTAAAGCGGAAAGCTGGGCGAATCCTAACATATTTGAGCCCTACTTCAATATCCCAGTCCTATTCAGCCCCGGCCCACAGGACAATGAGCTCCATTATGAATTAGTTGGTAGTAAACCATTTTCAAAAGGTGCTTTAGAGTCTTTAGATATTGGAAAAACGCTCTATTGGAATACAAAAGTAACAAGTACAACCACCATACAGGAAGCACCTTGTAACCTCATAGGCTACTATGTTAAAAGCAAACTAAATGGAACAGAAATAGCAGGCTCCAGAAAGATGGTCGGGGATATTGTAGGCGGCAAGACTTGGACTGCTAATGATATCATTAATGCCGGTGCTACGGTGCTATATGGTGGTCTAGACATACATATGATATATGAGCATGAGCCGACAGGTGTAGAGGTTGTTATTGATGCAAGAGATATAGATACTGACAAGGATATAAAAAAGGGTATATATAAAGGAACAAGTAAAGCAGGAGAGAGCTTTAAACAAGTGATTGATGCAGTGCTTAGAGTAGAGAATACAACCTATAATAAGACGAAAGACTTCTACTATACCTATACTGATAAAGGCGGTAACCAAAAAAGGGAAAGAGGGGAAGCAAGTACTGATAGTGGACCTATAAGGTTTAGGATACCATCAGATGTAAAGTCTTCATCCGTTATAACTGTAAAGGCATATTATAAGAAGGCGGTACCTGGTACCATACCTATTACAGTTAAGGCTATAGATAAGGCGTCCGGTACCGAGCTTGTGACACTTACCACAGATGCGGTGCCATCAGGAGGCACATATAATTATACGATTAATGAAGAGTCGCTTATATCTGCTGGCAAGACCTATGATTATACAGGTGAATGGAAGTGGCAGTATAGAAAGAACACTTCCTCTGCCCCTATAGTGTCTAGTAATGGGAGTGGAACGAAGGTTAGCTTTAAGGCGCCTTCGGCTGATGAGATAAAGGATGGAATCACTGTAAATGTATATTATAAGATGGGTGATACCCAGACAGATGAGATAGGTCTTAGGGTAATCATGGTATCAAAATCAGGAGACCTAATTGAAGAGATATCAAGCGAAAAGGTGAACAGAGGACAAGCCATAAGTAAGTCTATTCAGGCCAGCAGGTCTGTGAATGGCTTTACATATCAATATATAGATAAATGGGACTATACCTATAACACATCTTCAGGAGATAATTCTAAGACAGGTTCAGGAAATACGGCATCATTTACAGTTCCTAATACTACAAGGCTTGGAACGGTTATAAGCTTAAAGTTATATTATGATGCGAAGCAAGATGTGGAGATACCGGTTCAAGCTCCTGATATAAGTATGCCTATAGATAGTCCATTTCCATATGGGAAGATAGATGGTGATAATTATGGTGCCAACTATTTCTTCTCAAAGGATGGTATATCGACTACAGAAAGTCAGTATGTCTATGTGAAGACCAAGGAATATCTATTAGGATATAGGCTGGTTAATAGGACGGGCAAGATAACATTTACTGTGCCAGTAACTATGACATATACCTTAGAATTCTATAGTGCTACACCGGAGGAGCAAGGGGGACCAAAGCCAGTTACCGATACAGTCACAAGCACGCAGCATATATCTGTTGAGCGGGCATATTCCTATTGGGAGATAGAAAGCCTTGAATATTATATACCAAGCTCTGCAAATGTATATAATTATTCCTTGCCTGATGGGAAGGTAAATCTTTCTACGAATTATAGCTATCTTAGTGTTCCGAGTCTAACTAGCTGGCATAGCAGCAGCTTATCGGACCATTATGTTCTGCCGGATGAATCAAGGGGAATTCAGTTGGTGTGTGATACTCCATTTACCTCGGATAATGATGATAGGCCAGAGATAGAATACCAGGACCTGACCGCCTATGCCCTTGATATGACAGGGCAGCTTAAGGTGAAGAATGATTACCTAGTGTTTAATGGTAGTACAGTTCTATCAAACTCATTTTCAGAAAAGATTGCACCATTTCCATCTGCATCACCACTGGTTCAAAGCAATAAAATAATCCATGATAAGGTCCTATACACTGAAGGACAAGTGGTAGATGCACTTAAGAGAAACGGTGTCTACCAATCAAACGGAAATATTACCTATGGAAGACATCCCATGAGTGTAAATGCATATCAGAATAATAAAACATTTAACATGCCTATAAATGATGTAATAATCCACACTCCTGTCATATGTGAGCCTTTAGTTTATTCGGATAATGATGAAAATGTTCAGCTAATTAACCCTAGCGAGGGAGCCTATCATATGGTGCTTGATCCTGATCCTAGTCTTAATGACTTTACTGTAAGGATATCCAATAAGCTGCCCCATAGCAATCGCCTTGGTTATTATGAAAGAGACTTTTCGAGGTCATTTATAGATCCAGAGAATATATCCTATATAGCTAAGAAGGAGGGTATAGTAAGAAATGAGATGAAGCTACCCTTTGATGTGTATGTCGATATCTTGAATGATAAAAACCCAGAAAATGATGAATTTATAAGGGCAGGTACATGGATAGTGCTTGGAAGAAGTACACACAGATTTTATGTACCTATGTGGGTTCAGGAGGGTACATATACAGCTGAGTTTAGGTCTATTGCCGTAAATGGAGAGGACAGGCTCGCCAATACAGAAAGCAACAGAAATACAAGTCGCAATAATTATGTTGCCACTGATACAAGGACATTTCAGATATCAGGAAGAATGTATGGGCTTACGCTATACGATATATCGGATGATGGAAGATGGAAGGATGTCTTTAGGATTAAGGATACCATGATGTTTAAATACTTCGAGGGTGCAGAGGATGGAACTAAAAGGACTAATTACCATCAAGATTATGGCTATTATTATACAGTAGGAATTAAAAATCAGTATGGATATCAGAATGGAAGATATGAAAGGTTTACCTTGCCACTTCTTAATGGAAGTCATCCGCAGTATAAGAACCTAGGAGTAACGAAGACAGGCTATGCCTTTAGGTTTATGCTTGATACCATAGGTGAGATGTATGGGAGTGGATGTAAGGTAAGGATAACTCCAAGCTTCTATCATGTGGATGAGAAAGGGAAGAAGAGGCAGCCAGTAGATATTTATTACAATGAGGAATTCAATGGAGAGAGCTACCACCTTGTAAAGATAGGGAAAGGAATAGACCTTGCCAACCTTCAGCAAGGACTTGTGGGTAATCCATACAGTAGAATACCCGAGGCAGAGCTAAGGCATACAGCCAATGTCATGAAGTCCACTTATGTAAAAATAAAAAACCAATATGGTCCAATGTACTCATATAGTGACATTCGGTTAACAAGTCAGTTTCGTACCTTTATTGGGCTAGATTATGCATCTCATATCGTGGGACTTCCATCATTTAGAAAGGTAAATGAGCAGATAAAGGAGACAGAGCTTAACCTATCTAAATACATGCAGCGTTGGTACGGTACCTATAAGCTACCAAGCAATATTCATGTAGTGCCATCAGGATATGATGTAAATGACCACCTAAAAAAGCATGGGATTCACTATCATGAGGACTTTTGGCTAAAGGATGGCTATATCATAGTGAATTTCAATATAGAAACCATAGATAAGAATGGTAATAGAAATCTATCCTATACCAATGGATATAATTATCTGTATAATGAGCATTGCTCCATGTGGCTTATGGAAGGAGGAGCAGTAGAGAAGAAGGATAATACAGAGGCAGCATTTAGCTTAAAGGCAGGGGATGTGGCATTTTACTATACCAGTAAAAAGCATACTGATGACTACATCGGGAGGTTGTATTAAAATGATGGCAGCAGACATCTATTCAAGCTTCAAATGTTATTTATAACTAATAACTATACTATATATTAGAATAAAATATGATGGCCAGTATTGACTAGTGATTATAAATAATATAACTTTAATATATGAAACTTAAGAGTTACGCTTATTTCATAGAAGGAGTGATTATATTATGAAGCTTGTAAATAAAGGGAAGACCAAAGATGTCTATGCAATGGAAGATGGTAATTATGTGCTTAAGTTTAAGGATGATGTGACGGGAGCGGACGGCGTATTTGATCCAGGTGCTAACACCGTAGGATTAACCATAGATGGAGCAGGAAGAGCAGGCCTCAAGCTGACAAAGCTGTTCTTTGAAAGGCTTGAGGAAGAAGGAATTCCTACTCATTATATCGATTCTGATATAGAAGCAGCAACCATGACAGTAAGACAAGCAACCATGTTCGGAAAAGGACTTGAGGTAATATGTAGATATAGGGCTGTTGGAAGCTTCATGCGTCGTTATGGAATGTATGCTAAGGAAGGTCAGATTCTAGACGCATTTGTAGAAATAACCTTAAAAGATGACGAGCGTCAAGATCCTCCCATTAATGAGGATGCACTTCATATGCTTGGAATACTAACCAGAGACGAATATGCTCTACTTAAGGAGCTTACAGTAAAGATATCAAATATAATAAAAGAAGAACTTGCCAAGAAGGGTATAGAATTATACGATATCAAGCTGGAGTTCGGACGTGTCGGCGAGGACAAGCACATTGCACTTATAGATGAAATCTCCGGCGGCAATATGAGAGCCTATAGAGAAGGGAAATATATTGAACCTCTTACGCTAGAAAAATTAATGGTAGAATAAATTGCCGGTAAATTGCCGGTAATTTGCCGTACCCGGTACGGATTTGGGGCGTACCGGGTACCGATTTGGACTGTACCGGGTACGGATTCGACCTGTACCTGGTACAGAAAGTATGTTATTATTTACAAAAGTTTTTAAAATTATTAGAGACTTACACAATATGCATAATATGTAAACTGTGATAATATATTATATATACTAATTCTTTTTGCTATACTTCTTTATTTTACATTGGGGCTTAAGCCTTATCTGGACTTTATTCACATATCTTCAAAATCCCATTTATTTTATATGAATTAAATAGAGAGAGGAGGAAACCTTATTTCACGAATAAAAAGAGTATGGTACCCTGGTGCTATATATCATATTGTAACAAGAGGCAACAATAAGCAAAAAATATTCCTAAGTAATGAAGATTACAGGCAGTACATGAATTACTTGAAGAAAGTAAATGAAAATTATCCATTTAAATTATTTACTTATTGTTTAATGTCAAATCATGTACACCTCCAAATCGCCACCGATAAAATTGAGATTTGGACTATAATGAGAGGAATCAACTGGAGTTATTCAAAATATTTTAATGAGAAATACGATAAAGTAGGTCATTTATTTCAGAATAGATATCATTCAGAAATAATCGAGGACGAAGCGTATCTTCTGCAAACGAGTAAATATATACATCTAAATCCAGTAAAAGCCGGTATAGTAGACCAGCCTATTAAGTATCCATGGAGTAGCTATGGTGTATATATGGGAGTCTATAAAAACAGCTTGATTCATGAGGATGATACATTGGCATATTTTCAGTATAATAGAAGTTTATATAAGGAATTTGTGGAAAGCGAAGATAGTGAAGAGGCGGATTGTCTACAAGATAACAATATTGTGATATGAAGTAATTGATGCTGAAAAGAACAGATCGGTACCCGGTACGGTGCCGGGTACAGTACCTGGTACCGTACCGGGTACGCTACCGGGTGCAGTTGACATTTTGTAAATTATTTAATATAATTAGTTTACAAAATGTAAACTATATGATTTTTAAAGAGGTGATTAGATGGAAAAGCAGAGTACGTTTTCAAGGAACCTGAAATTAGCTCGTAAAGTGAGAGGCTTTACTCAAAGGGATATTGCCAAGAAACTTAATATTTCTAATTCTACTTACTGTCTTTATGAAAAGGGTGAAAGAGAGCCTAATGTAAATACTATCGAAAAGATAGCGCATATTCTCTATGTTTCAATCGATGAGCTATTCGGTCTATATAATTTTGGAACAGAGAATCTGATAAAGGAGACTTCAAAATCATATAATATAAGGCCGCATATCACATGGGAGGAATATTATGAGCTTCCAGATGGAGAGCATGCGGAATTGATAAATGGAGAGCTTTATTATATGGCTGCCCCAAGTAGAGTGCATCAGGAGATAGTAATGGAATTGTCTTATGCCATCGTATCTTATATAAAAGATAGGAAGGGAAAATGTAAGGTTTATTCAGCTCCATTTGCAGTAAAGTTATCTGAAGAGGAGAATACAATTGTTCAACCGGATATCTCTGTGATCTGTGATGAAAAGAAATTGGATGATAGGGGTTGTAACGGTGCTCCTGATATGGTTGTAGAGATTCTGTCTCCATCTACAAAAGATTACGACAGTATAGACAAGTACAAACTATACAAAGATTATGGCGTTAGAGAATATTGGATTATTGACCCAGTTACAAAGAAGGTTATGGTGTCTTTATTAGATGGTGAATTTGAAATGCCCAATATCTATGGCGTTGGAAGTAGTGCAAAGGTAGAAATATTTGAAGATCTATATATCAGTATTGATGATATTTTTATAGAAAACTAATTGGTAACAGATCGGTACCCGGTACCGTACCGGGTACTGTACCGGGTACCGATTATTTGAGCTCTGGTCTTACGGTGGCGAACATGGTAGCGTAGCAGGCAATTCCTCCGATGAAATTGGATATGGGTTCTGCAAGGAATACGCCGATGGTGCCAAGGCCAAACATGGTCGGAAGGATTAGTGTTAATGGGATTACTATGATGACCTTGCGAAGTAGGGAGAAGAATATAGCATGTCTGGATTTTCCCAGTGCTACGAAGGTTGACTGGGC
>CAZODB010000103.1:0-7802 GCA_964578425.1 uncultured Herbinix sp. | reverse complement strand
AAGGAGGTTACTCAGAGGGAAATAGCAAATAAGCTGGGTATTTCCAGAAGCTATGTTAGCCGAATCGAGAAAAAAGCATTGAAGAAATTACGGGAATGCTTCGATTGAATATTATTATTTTTTACAAGGCACCGGCTGAGGGCATATCTTGGTTGGTGCCTTGTTTCTCTTACCTATTCCATATGGTCTCTATTTCGTCTTTTCATTCGTAAAAGATTGCCTAATATTAAATGTCCTATTTTGCAGTTTTTGCATAATTACTACATGTATTGACTCAGATGGCATTATATGCTATTATTAATTTATTATTTACACTAATTTACCACTTGCTACCAGGCACGAGCTGAGAGACAATAGCGTTTTTAACTATTTTGAGTATTAACTATAAGATATATACTTTTATATGATTATTATTGCATTATTTGTTATTTATGTGTATAATTTAATAAACATACAAATTTTGTTATCAAAGAATGACAATAGTGTTACAAGATCGATGTGAGGGGGAATATTGATGAAACTATATAAAAGAATAGAAAACAAGCAATATATTTCGAGTGAGCCCGATATAAAAAGAAAAGGCATTATGATTGTAGACGATTCTAGATTTTCTCGAAATGTTCTTAGGGATATATTGATTAATGAAGGATATGATGTTGTAGGAGAGGCAAAGGATGGTCTAGAGGCTATCGAGATGCTCAAAGAGCTAAGGCCTGCAAGTATATTTTTAGACGTGGAGATGCCAAAGCTAGATGGCCTAGGAGCGCTTCCACAGATATTAAGCTTTGATCCCAAGGTTAATGTAATAATGTGTACTGCTCTAGGACAAAAAAAAATAATAATTGAAGCTACTAAGGCAGGAGCTAAGGACTATGTTATTAAACCGTATCGCAGGGAGAGTATCGTAGGCTTATTAGAGGCTCTTCACCCAGGCCATGACGGTAATGTAATTCCATTTCAAAATATCAGTAAGAGCCCAGGCGATGTTCTGAATGTTGAGATCAATGCAAAGAAAGAGGCTGATTTATCTTATAAAAAGGCAAAATACAAAGCTGTCAGTGAATATAATCAAGTTGATGAAAATGAAGATGTTATAGATTCTTTTAAGGAGAGCGACGAGCAGGTTTTACATTCTGATAAGGGTGAAATACTAGGTGAAATTCGATCTGATGAAGAAAGACTACATATACATTCAGAATTTGAAGGATTAGATTCTAGGAAGGAAACTGATTTTAGCGATGTTATTAGTGAAGAAATTCAAGAAACATTGGCTAAGGAGGTAGGAGCTGAACTAGATAAAGAGGAAGCGGCCATTCTAGAGGAAGAGGAATTGACCGAGACCATAGAAGAATCAGAAGCGGCCATCCTAGAGGAAGAGGAATTGACCGAGACCATAGAAGAGGCAGAAGCGGCCATCCTAGAGGAGGAATTGACCGAGACCATAGAAGAGGCAGAAACGGCTGTCCTAGAGGAAGAGGGTAAGCATTTTAATCATTATGATGAAAGCTATAAATATCTTTGGAAAAATCGTTTTGATTCAAATCAAGGATTATTAAGTACTAACAAAACCTTCTTGAATATCGATAGACATAGCTTTGATAGTATAATAAAGACTGATTATGTACCAATAGAGATTCTGGGTCAAAGTAGATCTCAAAGATGGATTAGGCTTGGCATGATGATGGCTTATATGGAAAAGAGTATTAACAAGATAGATATTGGAAAGAACTCTCCAAGCATAAGGATATCTTTTGAATTAAATGAAAACAGAAGGCTATCCTCGGATTTTATTAAGTCTTCATCTAATATGAGGGATATTACTATAGCTGAGATAATATCGAATATAGATTCTTTGACTGAAGTGGATTACTATAGCACCAGTCAGAAGCACAAGCAGACTCTTGGCTTATGTGAGGCAATATCAGATATAGTCAAAAACAAGCATCAACGAAGTTTCTCTATTGTAGATTAAATATGATTAAATAATTGGTTTTAAATTAACTTTACTATATTTGATATAACAATATACATATGAAAAGGGGAGGGAACAAAAGTGTTGGGACAGATTTTCAACCAAGAACAAATGGAGATTTTAAATCATCTGATTAATGAAAAGAATGACATGAGTATACTCAATGGTTTTGATGCTAGGGAGATGTCCGATGAGAAAAAGACATTCTTTATAGAAAAAGGCATAATCGATGGAGAAGGAAATTTATGCGATGACAAAAAAGAAGTGTTTAAAATTCTCTCACACCCTGAGGCCTTGGTTAAGATTATGTTTAGTGGTGGCGTTAACAAATACGAGCATACAATCTCCTATGATAAGGCATTACAAAATTACATA
Organism: uncultured Herbinix sp.; assembly: GCA_964578425.1. GTDB lineage: Bacteria > Bacillota > Clostridia > Lachnospirales > Lachnospiraceae > Mobilitalea. The sequence continues at coordinate 5,455 of CAZODB010000103.1, read as the reverse complement.
TCCTATACTGTTTTACAGGATTCATACACCTTAAATAATGAGACAACAATTGAAGAAATCTTATCATTAATTGAAGATTTTATTGGTAAGAGTAGTCTGAAGAGCATTAACATATATCAAAAATTCAATGTACAGGAGGCTATCGTTATTGCCTCTATGCTTGACTTGGAAAGAAGAACAGTATTAAGGGCATTTGCCGATGAGCTTTCTTATCCCAATAACGGTCATAGCTTCAATATGATATGGCGAATGGTACACAGCTCTAATTCTAGCATTCAATGGTTAGTCTACTGCTTCAGCGAGGTTATAGGAGAGCACCTAACCTTAAAGCAGGATCAACTCAAGGCGGTTTTGGGTCAACTAGTAGATAAGAAATTGATATATGAAAATGCTGGACAATATCACTTATCCGATTCAATGTGTCAATTAGCCAATCGAATGATAGTAATTGATAATATATTAGCCATAGAAACTATAGGGTCTGCCAAGGATGACAAGCGTACAGGCTCAGGTTTTACCTGTTTGCAAGCAAGTATTCATGACCTGCTAATAGTTGACTATGATGGTAGGGACGTTCTGATTGAGACAATTAGCTCATCATCCTTGTTAGATAATATACATGGCTTTCTTAAGGCTGAAGCCTTCCGAAATAATGATTAATGTCTTTTAGAGAAGAATAATAATCGGAGGATATAATGGTCAATAAGAAAAAAAAGATAGGCGATTTATTAGTAGAGGCAGACTTTATTGATAATAATCAATTAAATGAGGCCTTGGAAATACAAAAGCAGACGGGCTCAAAGATTGGGAACATCTTAATTGATAAGAATTATGTTACAGAAGCTCAGATAATGGAGGTTTTGGAATTTCAATTAGGTATACCCTTTGTTGACTTAAATAGTGTGAACATACCTCAGGATGTGCAAAGGCTAATTCCATACACCCTCATCCGAAGACATAATGTTGTTCCAGTGAAGCTAGAGATGAACATGCTCTACGTGGCTATGGAAGATCCCTTGAATTTTATTGCTATAGAAGATTTAAGAATGGCTACAAATTATGAAATCGTACCTATGATATCAATTAGCTCTGCAATAAACAGCACTATTAATAAATTGTATGGTACTGAGACAGCTGATAAGGCTATAATGGAGTTTCAAAAGGAAAGTGAATTGCTATCGTCTACAAATGACAACATGATGGATGCATCCTCTTATGAGGTTGATTCAGCACCGATAGTAAGGTTGGTATATTCCACCATAGAATCAGCTGTGTCTCAAGGAGCCAGTGATATACATATAGAGCCTATGGAGCATGAGGTAAGAGTAAGATTTCGTATAGATGGCAAGTTAATCCTTTCTAAGAACATTCCAAAGGAGGCTCATGCAGCAGTATCTACAAGGATTAAGATATTATCACGGCTAGATATTGCAGAGAGACGAGTACCACAGGATGGAAGATTTGATTTTCATGCGAACGACAAGGTATTAAATATTCGTGTGTCAGTTCTTCCTACAGCCCACGGAGAAAAGGTTGTAATGCGTATTCTTGATAAGACCAATTTTCTCATACCTAAGGAAAAGCTAGGATTTACCAAGGACAACCTGGTTAAATTCGACCAATTATTGACTAATCCTAATGGAATCATCTTAATAACCGGTCCTACGGGAAGCGGTAAATCCACAACCCTATATACTATGCTTAGTGAATTAAATCAGATAAGTGATAATATTACCACAGTAGAGGATCCTATAGAGTATCAGATTGATGGACTCAATCAGGTACAGGTTAATCCTAAGGCTGGACTGAATTTTGCTGGTGCCCTAAGATCCTTTCTAAGACAAGACCCCGATATTATCATGGTGGGAGAGATAAGGGATGCTGAGACAGTAGAGGTGGCTATTCGTGCTGCTATTACAGGTCATCTAGTTCTAAGCACCCTACATACCAATGATGCGGTTAGTTCCATAACTAGAGTGGCTGACATGGGTATAGCCCCTTATCTTATAGCAGTATCACTGATGGGAGTAATATCACAGAGATTGGTTAGAAGACTATGTACCATGTGCTGTGAACCATATAATCCTCCGGAATATGAGATAAAATATCTTGGACTACCTGAGGGAGATTATCAGTTCCATAAGCCTGTAGGCTGCTCCTATTGTAATAATGTGGGCTATAAGGGAAGAATTGCAGTTCATGAAGTGTTGACAATTAGTAAGGAAATACGCGATATGATTGCAGCTGGAGCTACTACCTTAGAGATGTCAAGGCATGCAATAGACCATGGAATGTCAACCCTTAAAATGGAATGTATAAGAATAATTCTACAGGGTATAACCTCTTTTAATGAAGTTATGGATATAACATATTCTCAGGAATAGAGTTAATATACAAGAAATACCTATGAGAAGGTGGATAACAAATGAACCTAAAGCAGATATTATACAAGGCGGTAGAATCGAAGGCATCTGATTTACATATTACTGTAGGGGTACCATGTACCCTTAGGGTACATGGTAAGCTTACCCATATCGATGAGCATAGAGTAACTATGGAGAACAGTGAGGAACTTATACGCGAACTAACCAATGAATTTCAATGGAAGACATTAATTAACAAGGGAGAGGTGGACTTTTCGTATACTCTACCAGGAGTACAAAGATTCAGAGTGAATGCCTACCGTCAAAGGAATGCGTTTGCAGTCGCCTTACGACTGATTAATACTGAGATTCCTGAGATTGAGAGTCTTGGGCTACCTCCTATAGTTAAGGAATTGACCACAAAGAACAGTGGTATTGTCCTAGTAACAGGGCCAACGGGAAGTGGTAAATCCACTACCCTAGCAAGCATGATTGAGTTAATAAATAGTACAAGAGGAAAGCATATCATTACATTAGAGGATCCTATAGAGTATCTATTTCGCCATAGGAAAAGTATAGTAAACCAAAGAGAGGTAGGCAGTGATACCTTGAATTTTAGTAATGCACTAAGGGCATCCCTTAGACAGGATCCTGATGTTATACTTGTAGGTGAGATGCGAGATCATGAGACCATATCTATAGCCTTAACAGCTGCGGAGACTGGTCATTTAGTGTTTTCTACTCTTCATACTGTGGGAGCTGCAGAAACAGTGGATAGAATTATAGATATATTTTCACCTAACCAGCAGCATCAGATTCGTTATCAGCTGGCTATGACCCTACAGGCGGTTATATCACAGCAGCTGCTGATTAGAAGTGATGGTCACGGAAGAGTAGCGGCCATAGAGGTAATGATATCTAACCCAGCGATTAGAAATATGATACGAGAGTCTAAGGCGCATCAGATTAATAATATTATTAAAACTAATGCCTCTAGCGGTATGAAGACCATGGATGATGCTCTAGTGGAGCTATATCGTCAGGGTCATGTTAACAAAGAGGATGTTATGGAACGATCCATAGATGCTGATTACGTTAAAAAGATGCTTATATAGTTTGGAGGAAGGTCTAAATGGCAAAATACCAATATAAGGCAAAGAACATAGCAGGTAAGGTGATAGAGGGTATATATGAGGCACCTACAAAGCAGAATGTAGTAGACATGATTAGGCAGAAATCCTTCTATCTTATGGATATACAGGAGATCCCTGAGAAGAAAGATATCAAGGAGATGGATATATTCGCAAAGGTCACCACAAAGGACCTTACAATCTTCTGCAAGCAATTTGCCTCAATATTAAAAGCAGGAGTTCCGCTAATTCAAGCATTACAGATGCTTAGTGAACAGACTGAGAACCCTGTATTAAAAAGGATTATACGAAAGGTAAGTGAGGACATTCAAAAGGGCAGCACTCTTTCTGGTGCTATGGGTGTTCATAGTGATCACTTTCCCCCTATCCTTATCCATATGCTTCATGCGGGAGAGGTCAGTGGTACTCTAGAGAATTCCCTAGAGGTAATGTCAGTTCATTTTGAAAAGGCATTTAAGCTTCAGCGTAAGGTAAAGAGTGCTATGGTTTATCCTATGGTAGTATTATTTGTGGCGGTAGCGGTTGTAATATTTCTTATGATTTTCGTTGTTCCTAAGTTCACTGATATGTTTGCTAATGCCTCTAAGGAATTGCCAGGAGTAACCCGGCTATTAATAGCCATAAGTGATGGATTACATAAAAATTATATAGCTATCATAATGACCGTGTTGCTGCTATTTGGAATAATAAAGATATATTTATCTGGAAGTGTTGGTAGGCTAGCCTTTGACAAATTCAAATTCAGAATGCCCCTTCTTGGTAATATACAGACAAAATCCGTGGCAGCTAATTTTGCTAGAACCATGTCTACCCTTATGGGTACTGGTGTAGGCATAACAGAAGCTATAAAGATTACCGGTAAGATATTAGATAATACACATGCAATACAGGAGATGGAGATTATTGAGCGAAAGGTTAGAGAAGGAAAGGGATTATACCATCCTGTCAGAGAATCAGGGTTATTTCCACCTATGATGGTTAATATGATTATGCTGGGAGAGGAATCGGGAACCCTTGAGGATATGCTAGCTAAGACAGCTGCTTTCTATGAAGAGGATGTGGATGAAGCTACACAGAGACTTACTACTATGCTAGAGCCCTTAATTATAATTGTCCTAGCTGTTATAGTAGCCTTTATAGTTATATCCATAGCCCTTCCCATGTTCGATATGTCAAGTACGGTTATGTAACAGGAAGAGGACGAATAACGATATCATGAGTATAGTATTACATATCTATACTCTTATGATATATAAAATCAATCTCATATGAGATTAACAAAGGAGGAGAAACAATGATTAAGAAGCTTAAGAAGAATGAAAAAGGATTTACCTTAGTTGAGCTAGTAGTTGTTATAGCTATACTAGCCATACTAGCACTTCTACTTGTCCCTAGAATCATGGGAAGCGTGGAGGATGCAAGACAATCAAGAGCAGAGTCTGATGCAAGAACAATAACTAGCGAGATTGCTACACACAATGCACTAGCAAAAGTTAATGGTACACCAGTATTGAAACCAGGTGGAACAATAGCAAAAGGGGATATGCCAACTATAGGTAGAGCCGAATCGGATTGGGATAACATTGAAGCTGCAGGCATTCAAATTAATGTTGATGCTAATGGCAATCCAACAATGGTGACATCTACACCTACACCTGCACCTTAAGGGGGTTGATGCTAGCGCTTATTACGCCTATTTTATATAATAGGGATTTTATCATATTATATAAAACGCTTGATTACTTAAAGATTACTTGTTATTAAGGGAACATAATAGGATGGGAGATGTCCATATATGCATTATCGTGCTCTTATCAGAGTAAGATGATAGATGAGAATATATATGGATAATATAGGGGGAGTATATAATATTCCCCCTATCCCACACTTTTACTAAGCATATTATAGCATATTATATGGTTTACAGAGGGTATGGTTAAA
>CAZODB010000102.1:0-7909 GCA_964578425.1 uncultured Herbinix sp. | reverse complement strand
TGTAATTAATATTAGGAGGAACTACTATGAGTGATTTAGCAGCAACACATTGTGACCGTGGTGTTGGCGGAGCTAATGATTGTGGATCTTTAATTTTTATAATCCTGATCTTATGCTGCTGCGGTGGAAACAATAACGGATTTTTAGGAGGAAGAGACTGTGGCGGTATTGGCGGAGGTAATGATGGTTGTGGATCTATTTTCCTAATCCTTATCTTACTCTGCTGCTGTGGCGGTGGCGGTTTCGGTTTCTAAAATCTAAACTAAGACTAAATGAAATGTCATTTTAGCAAGTTAAAAAGCTGCGTAAAACGCAGCTTTTTTCTTATATTAACGCCTTCTATTTCTTTTTACCCTCTCAACGCAATCTCTATCTATTTCGTAAATTGTATTCTCTTCAATAATAAGATCATCATCTCTTTTTCTTGAAATCTGCTCTTTTTGTCCCTGACGACTTGCGTCTTTAGAGCTACTATCTTTACTTATAAATCTATTTGCATTATTTGAATAATTGAATTGGTTGTTCATTTAAGCCTCAAAGAATTATTGTCAATTTTAGTATATGATAATTTTTAACAAATGTCATTGAAAGTAGTTTTGTTTTCCGATATACTATGAATACACTAATAGGTAAAATAATTTAATAAAATATAAACAAGAAATCTTTCTTTGTATAGAAACGGAGGAAAAAATGTCAGGATCAATATACGGTAAAAGCTTTACTATATCCACCTGGGGTGAATCTCACGGTGAGGGATATGGAGTAGTGATAGATGGCTGTCCTGCAGGGCTACCCTTAGATGCTCTTCAAATTCAAGAATATCTAAAAAGAAGAAAGCCAGGACAGACCAAATTCTCAACCACTAGAAAGGAAGAGGATAAGGTAAAGATTCTATCCGGTTTATTCGAGGGAAGGACCACGGGAACCCCCATATCACTTATAGTATTTAACGAGAATCAGCGTTCATCAGACTATTCAGACATAGCCCAGTATTACCGACCAGGGCATGCAGATTATACCTATGATATGAAATACGGCTTTAGGGATTATCGCGGCGGTGGACGATCCTCTGGAAGGGAAACCATAAGCCGAGTAGCTGCCGGAGCTGTAGCTTCTGCAATCCTTAAGGAGCTTGGCATCTCAGTATATGCATATACCAAGTCTATTGGCCCAATAACCATAGACTATCAAAACTGTCGCAAGGAATATTCTCTTAATAATCCCTTGTCCATGCCAGACCCCGATGCTTCAAAAAAGGCAGAGCAATATATACTAGAAAAACACGATGAACAGGATTCAGTAGGTGGTGTAATCGAATGCATCGTTACAGGAACACCTCCAGGAATTGGAGAGCCAGTATTTGATAAGCTTGATGCTGCGCTTTCACGGGCTGTTATGTCCATCGGCGCTGTTAAGGGAGTTGAAATCGGAGACGGATTTTTAGCCGCAACCCATACTGGCTCAGAGAACAATGACCCCTTCGCTTATGATGATAATAAGCAGCTAATTAAGCTGACAAATCATGCCGGTGGAATATTAGGTGGCATCAGCGATGGTTCCGAAATAATCCTTAGGGCTGCCATAAAGCCTACTGCTTCTATCGGAAGACCTCAAAAGACAGCTAATAAGAATAATGAAAACATCGAAATACAGATTATCGGTCGCCACGATCCAATAATTGTTCCAAGAGCCGTGGTTGTAGTAGAGTCCATGGTGGCTATTACAGTGGTGGATTATCTCTTCCAAGGTATGACATCTAGAATGGATAGGATTAAGGGATTTTATAGTAACTGATAGTTATTCTTCTAGCATGGAGCTGTTTCACATTTATATTTGTGAAACAGCTCCATGCTTTTTTGAGGATGATTTTTTGAGGATGCTTTTTAGGGTGTTTTTTTGCTTATAATAAGGAAAAAAGGTATTGACATATATGCATTTATAAGTATAATGGAAATTGCACTTTGTTTAGTTCTACTAAACTTTATGTTTATTCTTATTAAGAATTCCAGAAGAGGAGATCCTATGAATATCGGTCAAAAGATAAAGGAAATGCGTATTCAGAAAAGCTTAACACAGGAGGAGCTAGCTGATAGAGCTGAGCTATCTAAGGGTTTTATATCTCAGCTTGAAAGGGATTTGACATCTCCATCAATTGCTACTCTGATGGATATTCTCCAATGTCTTGGAACTAACCTGGAGGAATTCTTTAGTGAAACCACTGCTGAACAGGTGGTTTTTAAAAAGTCCGATTATTTTGAGAAGTATGATGGAGACTTGAAGAATCTAGTGAAGTGGATTATTCCCAACGCTCAGAAGAATATGATGGAGCCAATACTCCTTACCCTAGACCCCGGAGGTTCTACATATCCTGATAACCCCCACGAAGGCGAGGAATTCGGTTATATTATCAGCGGAAGTATTCAACTTCATATAGGAGGCAGAACCTTTAAGGCCAAAAAAGGAGAATCCTTTTATTTTACAGCTAACAAACAGCATTACATTACAGTATCGGACAAAAGCGGCGCTACCCTTTTATGGGTATCCACACCACCGAGCTTTTAATCATACAAGGAGGTCTATTCATGACGGATAATAAATTGATTAATCTTGTGAACATAAGTAAATCCTATGGAGATAATATCGTACTGGATGAGTTAAACCTATATATCCGAGAAAATGAATTCTTGACACTTTTAGGGCCATCCGGCTGCGGTAAGACTACTACCTTAAGAATTATAGGCGGATTCGAGAACCCCAACCAAGGTCAGGTGATATTTGAGGGCAAGGATATTACAAGAACAGCTCCTAACGAGAGACAGTTAAATACTGTTTTTCAAAAATATGCCCTTTTTAACCATTTAACTATTGCAGAAAATATAGCCTTTGGACTTAAAATTAAGAAAAAAACCAAAGCATATATAGATGATAAAATTAAATACGCTCTTAAGCTTGTTAATCTGGATGGATTTGAAAATCGTACGCCTGATTCCTTAAGCGGTGGCCAGCAACAAAGAATAGCCATAGCAAGAGCTATTGTAAACGAGCCAAAGGTCCTTCTACTTGATGAGCCCCTCGGTGCTCTGGATTTGAAGCTTCGCCAGGACATGCAATATGAGCTTATAAGACTTAAGAATGAGCTGGGTATAACCTTCGTATATGTCACCCATGATCAAGAGGAAGCTCTTACCATGTCAGATACCATCGTAGTTATGAATCAGGGTTATATTCAACAAATCGGCACACCAGAGGACATCTATAATGAGCCTCAGAATGCATTTGTAGCTGATTTCATAGGAGAAAGCAATATACTTTCCTCTATAATGGTTGAGGATAAACTAGTAAATATCTTAGGAACTAACTTTATCTGTGTAGATACCGGCTTTGGCCGTAACAAACCTGTCGATGTAGTTATACGTCCAGAGGATATAGATTTGGTTAAGCCTGATGAAGGAACCATAAAAGGTGTGGTTACCTCTCTGCTATTTAAGGGCGTACATTATGAGATGGAGGTTAATGCTCACGGCCATGACTGGCTGGTACACTCCACCGATTTGTCTCCTGTAGGTAGTGAAGTGGGTATCTCAGTGGATCCCTTTGATATACAGATTATGAACAGACCCGAATCAGAGGATGAAGAGGCTGTGGAACTTGAAATGTAGAATCTAATATTAATTATATAAAGTGAAAAATACTAGATTCGTTAGGAGGCTCCCATGAAAATCAGAAATGTATTAAATACAATAACTCCAAAATCACCATTGCAGAAAAAAGGGACAAGCTCACTAGGAATTCGTAATACAAAATGGCTTTCCATACCTTATATACTATGGATGGCTGGCTTTATCATAATACCTCTTGTTGTTATTTTATACTATGGAATGACAACAAATGAAAATCAAATAACATTGAGCAATATAAGCTCAATACTTAACCCTATAAACCTTAGAGCTTTACGTCTAGCCTTAGAGCTATCACTTATAAGTACCTTGATTTGCCTTATACTTGCATATCCCTTAGCGATGATACTTAATAAATCAAAAATGAAAAGTAACAGCTTTATTGTAATGATTATTATACTTCCTATGTGGATGAACTTTTTACTAAGAACAATTGCATGGCAAAATATACTTGAAAGAACTGGCATTATCAATACTATACTTAAGTTTTTTAATCTACCAATGTTGAATATTATCAATACACCAAGTGCCATTACACTGGGCATGGTATATAATTTCCTGCCCTTTATGGTTCTACCCATATATAATGTTCTAATCAAAATAGATAAGGATATTATAAATGCTGCCAGAGATCTTGGAGCCAGCTCCAGTCAGACATTTCTCAAGATTATATTGCCCTTAAGTCTTCCAGGTGTTATAAGCGGCATCACCATGGTATTCGTCCCATCGCTTACGACCTTTGTCATCTCTAACATATTAGGAGGTAGTAAGATTGTACTTATAGGTAACGTCATAGAGCAGCAGTTTCGAATCGGGAACTGGCATACAGGATCGGGACTATCTCTGGTACTAATGATTTTTATATTGATTAGCATGGCTGTCCTTTCAAAATATGACAAGGAAAGTGAGGGAAACAGCTTATGGTAAAGAAGTTTATAGAACGATTTTATGTAGGGCTAATTCTCTTCTTCTTATATGCACCTATAATTATATTGATTATATTATCCTTTAATAGCTCTAAATCCAGATCCAAATGGGGTGGCTTTACACTTCATTGGTATAAGGAGCTATTCAAAAACCAGAGTATAATGAATGCCCTTTATACCACGCTAATAATAGCTTTTTTATCAGCACTGATTGCCACATTAATAGGTACCGCCGCTGCTATTGCAATTAACAGTATGAAGAGGACACCACGGACTATTATGATAGCTATAACCAATATCCCCATGCTAAATGCAGATATTGTAACAGGTATATCCCTTATGCTTTTATTCGTTGCCATGCGATATACCCTTGGCTTTACTAGCGTATTATTTTCACATATAACCTTTAATATACCCTATGTGATATTAAGTGTGATGCCGAAGCTTAAGCAGCTTAACGCCCATACCTATGAGGCGGCTTTGGATTTGGGGGCTTCCCCGACATATGCCTTCTTCAAGGTTATATTGCCAGATATATTCCCTGGTATTTTAACAGGATTCTTCTTAGCCTTTACCATGTCCCTAGATGATTTTGTTATTACTCATTTTACTAAGGGTCCTGAAATAAATACCCTATCCACTAAGATATATACAGAGGTAAGAAAAGGCATTAAGCCTGAGATATACGCTCTTTCAACCCTGATGTTTGTAGCTGTACTACTGCTATTAATTATCATTAACCGTAGGAATGCCGAAAGAAAAGAACCTATCAGAAAGGCATAAATCAAAGCTCTTTCTATAATTTTAGGATATTATCCTTTAAATTATATTTATCTTTCATACGAGGAGGAAACGAAATGAAGAGATCAATTGTAGTATCAGTCCTGCTAATACTTATGATATTATTTGCAGGTTGTGCTAAGAACAGTGGTGAAAAGGTCTATGTATATAACTGGGGTGAATACATGGATCCTGAGGTAAGGAAACTTTTCAAGGAGGAAACCGGAATCACTGTAGTATATGAGGAGTTTGAACAAAACGAGGATATGTATACTAGGGTTCAATCAGGAGCGGTAAGCTATGATGTTATATGCCCTTCAGATTATATGATTCAAAAAATGATTGATAATGATCTTTTGTACCAGCCTAATTTTGATAACATACCCAATCTCAAATATATTGACGAGTCATACCTTGTAAGTGCACAGGAATACGATCCTGGAAACAAACATTCTGTTCCTTATACATGGGGAACCCTAGGCATTCTATATAATATAACCATGGTGGATGAAACTATAGATAGCTGGGAAGTTCTCTTTGACGATAAATATTCCGGTGAAATACTTATGATAGATAGTGTTAGAGATGCATTTGCCATTGCCCTGCAATATCTTGGGTATGATCTAAACTCCACTGACGAGACCGAGCTTGAGGAAGCCAAGGCTCTTCTAAAGGGGCAATACCCATTGGTACAGGCCTATGTAATTGACCAAGTCCGTGATAAGATGATAGGTGGTGAGGCTGCAATCGGAGTCATCTATTCGGGTGAAGCCATCTATACCAGCAGGGAAAACCCTGATTTGGAATATGTAGTACCTAAGGAAGGATCTAATGTATGGATTGATGGTTGGGTTATCCCAAAAAATAGTAAGAACAAAGAGAATGCAGAGGCCTTCATTAACTTTATGTGCAAGCCTGAGATAGCACTTATGAACTTTGATTATATCACCTACTCCACTCCAAACTCAGGAGCATGGGACCTAATCGAGGATGAGGGAATTAAAAACAGTCCTGTTGCTTTCCCCTCTGATGAGATACTAGACCGTTGTACCGCATTTAGATACCTGGGTGAAGAGATGGAAGCAATCTATATACAGAAATGGAACGAGGTCAAGGGTGAATAAATAGATTCACCCTTGAACTTGGCTACTGCGGTAATAGATTGATGTTGCGAGAACTCCTAATAGCAATATAGCTATACACAAGACAAATGGTAATGCCCTTGAGATATCACTCAGCACTCCACCAATATATCCAAAGGGTACACTTACAAGCATTACTGTCGTCTGAAGTAGAGCCATAATGCCTGATCGCTCCGTAGGATCCACATGGATAGCTACCAAAGATTCTCTAAGTGTGTGAAGTATAGCCATACCCAGAGCCTCAAATAATAAAGAAAGCGACAGTATAACATAACCCCATACTCCTGTATCAGTTATTATTATTAGTAATAGACAGCTAATAATAGTGCTTACAAACCCTCCATACAGTGGCAATTTCATCTTGGATTGCTTCATATGTGCGATTATTGTAAAGAATAGAATTATCGCTAGTATGCTTTTGGCCATTGGAAAGATAGGAAGCAATGTGTCAGGTACACCTATTCGCCTTGATGCAATAATCTGCCAGAAGGTCATCCCAATCATTGCTACGATTTCTACTAGGATGCTTATTATTATTGCAAATTTTGTCCCCCGAGAAGCAAGTATCTTTTTAATAGCAATCTTGTATCCTGATATCATCTCTAACCAGGACATATTTCTGGTGGCCTCACGCCTAATTTTACCCATAGCAGTTTCTGTAGATAATTTATATAGGATTAAGATCTTTGCAGTCATAATAATGAATGAATTGATATAAAGTATACGTATTGCCGGAATCAGTGTAAGCTTTGCTACCAGGATTGAGGATATGGGGGCAAATATTGCAGACATATTACCAAATATCATCACCCATGAATATATATGAGTTATCTTATCCTTTGGTGCATCCTCAACCAATAGACAATCCCATGATACTGTGGTTATCTTCATCGTACCATTAAGCAGAGCCGCTACCACAAAGAACCAAAATCCTTGACTGGACGCCCATATCAAGCTCGGAAGACTCCAGGCTATAAAGTCAAATATTGCTGTACTTAGTCTTCGTCCCATCTTGTCAATTAACACGCCTGATATGAAAGCGAATATCATCTGTGAAAACATATAGATTGAGGTTATTATACCCACCTCTATATCACTCATGCCAAAGGTAAGCATATATACCGTTGCATAAGGTATACACAGATTCACGGATAGTCCCCACATAGGTTCTGTATATACACTAGCTCGTGGATTGCCCTTAAGCTCAAAAAGGGTACGAAACAAGGGATGCTTTTGTAATTTACTCTTCATGTTATCAGTTGTCCTTTCACCTTTTCTAGTCCAATTATCAAGCAAAAAAATAACCCCACTCATGAAACAATGTGGGCCTTGACTTCGATTATACCTATTTGAGTATTAAAAAGCAACCTTTTTCGACCTTAAT
>CAZODB010000101.1:0-7978 GCA_964578425.1 uncultured Herbinix sp. | reverse complement strand
ATAAACTGGGCTACAAGGATTCGAACCTTGAGATGCTGGAGTCAGAGTCCAGTGCCTTACCGTTTGGCGATAGCCCAATATTTACTTTTTTATGTTTCTCATATGAGAGCCACGAATGATATTATAACTCATAGTCCGTCATATTTCAAGCCTTTTATTTTTATTAAATTAGCCCTCATATTTTCATGTTTTCATGTTTTCATGTTTTTATATTTTCATACTTTCATATTTCCAGTTCTATCCCTACAAGGCTTATACCACATATCACTATTTGAACCTCTTACATAATCATTCCTCAGCTATATAGCTATTCTCCAGTGTAATCACACAATTTATCCTAGAATCGTACTTTCTTAACTCCTCCATAACCTGGGACTGCAGCCTTTGTTCCTCTTCCTTGGTGTATGAAAAAGGAATTACCAGATCAAATATCAGATTGACCTGGTATTCTCCGTTGACTACTCTAAAATCATGAATGGATGCATTCTCATCTAGGCCAGTAATAATATTTGTTACCAAATCCCGCTTTTCTATAACCATCACATCATTCATCTCTACAGGATCCATATGAATTACTAGGAATATATCCATTTTCTCCTGTACATCTCGCTCTATCATGTCTATAGTCTCATGAGCCTCCTCGAAGTCTATGTCATTAGGTATCTCCACGTGTATTGTAGCCATACTGTGAGACGGTCCATAATTATGAATTATAAGATCATGAGTACCCACTATTCCAGGATAGCTCTCTACTAATTCTGTTATCTTCTTATAGGCCTCTCTATCAACAGCTTGACCAAGCAGAGGCTCCAATGTATCCTTGGCTATTCCTATTCCTGATAGCATAACGAATATAGATACTATAAGTCCCATATATCCATCGATTTGCCAGCCTGTTAGGCCTGTTGTTATTGCAGATATGACAGTGGCAGAAGTAACTAATACATCTCCCATGGAATCCGCTGCAGTAGCTAGCATAACTGTAGAATTGATTCGCTTACCAAGCTTTCTATTAAAGAACATCAACCATAGCTTAACCAATATAGAAATAACCAATATGCCTATAAGGATCGGTTTAAATATTACCTCTTCAGGCTTAAGTATCTTTGAAAATGAACTTTTAAATAAGGTGAGACCTACCTGCAATATTAGAAATGATACTGCAAGAGCGGCAATGTATTCCAGCCTTCCATGGCCGAAGGGATGCTCCTTGTCTGCAGGACGCCCGGCCAGCTTTACACCTATAAAGCTGATAACCGAGGAAGCCGCATCAGACAGATTATTAAATGCATCCGCCATAACCGACACACTATTTATAAGTATTCCTACTAGAAGCTTTACAGCAAATAAAATGATATTACATATTACACCGACTATACTTGCCAGTATGCCATATGAGGTGCGAACCGATTTCTCATGTATATTGCTACTATTCTTTACAAATACCTTAACCAAAAACTCAGTCATAGTATATACTTCCTTTCGAAATAAAGGAAAGACTTCTACTCTCTATCCTATAAAGCTAGGCTATATATCTGCTTCAGTTCCTATAATACTAGGCTATATATCTGCTTCAGTTCCTATAATGCCAAATGGTATATCTGCTCCAGATCCTATAATGCCAAACGATATATCTGCTCCACATCCTTGGCAGTAAGAGGCATAAAGCTTCCCATGGTTCCCTCGTCCCCAAGTCCCAGCTTTTCTACCATCACAGCTATATCCTCTTCCCTTGCTCCCAGCTCCTTGAAGGATATGGGCATTCCTATGGATGTAAGGAACTTCTTTAGCCTCTCTATTCCTTCCTTTGCTGTCTCCTCGGGATTAGCAAAATTCATCTCACAGCCCCATACTCTTACTGCTATCTGAGCAAATCGATTGATATCCTGCTTCATAACATAAGTCATCCATGCTGGGAATATAACAGCAAGACCAGCCCCGTGGGCCACATCATAAAGTGCAGAAAGCTCATGCTCTATTCCATGGCTAGCCCAATCCTGTTCTCTCCCTACCCCGACAAGATTATTATGTGCAACCATTCCAGCCCACATTATATTAGCTCTAGCTTCATAATTATCTGGATTCTCTATAACTCTAGGAACCTCCTTGACCATAGTAAGAAGCACTGCCTCGCATAGGCGGTCTGTAATCTCAACCTCCTTAGTATTGGTAAAATACCTCTCAAATACATGAGCCATAATGTCTGCTGCCCCACATGCTGTCTGATAAGTGGGTAGTGTCTGAGTAAGCTCAGGATTAAGGATGGAGAACATTGGTCTTAGGGCCTCACCGCCTGCACCACGCTTTAGCATACCCTCTTCCTTAGTGATAACAGAATCTCCAGAGCCCTCGCTACCTGCCGCAGCTATAGTAAGAACAGTTCCCACAGGAAGAGCACTGCTTATGGGCTTACCTTCATAGAAATCCCAGAAGTCTCCTTCATATAATGTTCCTGCCGCTATAGCCTTGGCAGAATCAATAGAGCTTCCTCCTCCTACAGCAAGTATAAAATCCACAGCTTCCCTTCGGCAAAGCTCTATACCTTCATAGACAAGTCCGCTCCTCGGATTAGGCTTAACACCACCAAGCTCTACGAAATCGATCCCTTCATTCTTCAAGGATTCCTTCACTCTATCAAGAAGGCCAGATCTAATGACTGAGCCCCCTCCATAATGAATAAGCACCTTACTTCCACCAAATCTCTTAACACAGCTGCCAGCCTCGTTCTCAGTATTCTTTCCAAACACAAAATAAGTTGGGCTATAAAAAGTAAAATTATTCATAATTTGCTCCTTTCGGTTTCAAGTTAAGAGTCACAAATATATCTAAGTTTATATATACACAGATCAGCTTCATCTCCAGCCTACTATGTTAAACACTATAAGACTTATGCCGATTGCAAGAAATAATAATACTCCAGGGTTTAGAACATAATCTCTTTTCCTTACCAGTGGCTTCTCCGGTTTAAGAATAAGAATCTTTCTAATATTTACGATAAATAAAATCGAGCCGATAGTCATTGTACCAAAGAACCAGACTACCACATATATTGCAGCCATTTGATTTTGGTCTATAGCAACTATAGGTGCTATACCGGCACCTATAAAGTTTACCATCATATGTAGCACTATGGGATATACAATTCTATTTGTTCTAATGGTTATATAGGCAAATATTATCCCCAGTACTGTAGCATAGAAGAATTGAGACAAATTAAAGTGAAATATTCCAAATGCAAAGCCTGTCATTAATATTGCTGGCAAATCTCCAAATCTACGAAGCTTATCTAATAGAATCTTTCTAAATATTAATTCCTCTACTATAGGTGCTATAATAATGGCATATATCATCACAAGAACTATGTTACTATTTAGCATAAATTCATTTATAGGATTAATCGTCTCAAATCCCTTGAAAACCTCTATGAAAGCACTTATAAACAAACCCACCATGTTAGATATATATGCTGCTGCTATACATATGATAAAATAGCCTATAAATTGCCAGACTGATATGTTTTGTTTATCACCCTTCTCAGAATCAGGTATCCTCTTCATGAATTTAATATATACCGGTAATCCTACCCCCACAATACAGACAAAGGTCAAAGCAACATTAAACCAACCAGTATCGGCTGCTTCAGGAAAAAAGCCACCCACTATAAGACTAGCTATGATCTGGACTGCAAATATAGAAATTGTCATTAGCGACAGATATAGGCCGCAATAGCTTAATATTTTTTTATTGGACATGCTTCTTGTATTAATTTCAACACTCTGAACTATTTCATTTTCATCATCATAATCTTTGTTATCCCCCATATACTCCCTCCAATTTAATTTCTTATATCTCTCAGTTGCTCCGAGGATTATATATATAGCTAATTATCTAATCCATACTTAAGCAATGTGGTAGAATCCTCCCACCTTCCTGCAGCATCAGAATTCATAACCACGCTAACCACTTCTCTATCATCCTTTTTGGCTACAGATATTAGGCATCTTCCTGCCATTGTGCTAGTTCCTGTCTTTAATCCTAGACAATAGGGATAATACCTGCCACTTTCCTTAACTATTAAGGAATTAGTATTACTCCAGGTTACGTCCCTTCCGTCTACGAATACATTTCGAGCCTTACTTTTATTACAAACCTCTATAAGAACTGCACTGTCTGCCGCTGCCATGCCGATTAATCCCATATCAAAGGCTGTTGTATATTGACCAATTGCATCATAGCCATCAGGAGTCTTGAAGCTGGAATTTACAGCTCCCAGGCTTTGTGCTTTATTATTCATCAGCTTAACAAATTCAGGAATAGCATCCTTTAGGCTGGCATTCTCATTATTTAGTGATTTTCTGCCCACATAGGCTGCCATAACATAAGCAGCGTCATTACCAGAAGGTACAAGCATACCCTCCAATAAATTTCTTATAGTGAGCCTCTGCCCCTTTTTCAGCTTTGCAAGGGTGGAGTCAGTAGCTACCAAATCAAGCTCATCTCCTGCCGTTACCTCTTCCTCCTCTATACACCAGTCCAGTGCCACCAATGCAGTCAGAAGCTTTGACGTACTTGCTGGAAATACTGGTGTTACAGGATCCTTATAATATATTACCTTACCTGTCTTGACATCGAATAATATAGCGGATTCAGCTTTTATATCTAGTGTAGGATTCGCAATATCCAGTGCAACCTCTATCTTACTATCATAAACCATATTGGGAATATACTTCATATAATCCACCTGATTACTGTCACCTATTAATTGCATATCAGGTAAATCTATAACATTTCCACCAATGGTATCTGTTGTATCTGCTTCATCCGAATCAACTGAATTAGAATCGGATGTAATATCAGTACTTTCTTGCCCTTCGCCCTCTTCACCACCCTCAGAATCTTCCTCATTGTCGGATGAAGCAGAATCCTCGGAATTTGTGGCATCCTCATCGGGCTCGGTGGCATCTTCCTCGTCTATATCAGAGGCATCTGTCTGTTCATTATTATCTGAAGCATCATCTGTATCCTGTGCATTTTCATCTGTGGCATCTGTATAGTACCATTCATCTTCCGTAGTATTATCTAAGGATTGATCCTGCGAATCCGTAGCCTCTTCATTAGACGGTTGGTTGGCTTGGTCGCTAGTTTCTTGCTGATTCTGATTATAGTCTGGTTCAGGCTGTTTCCCAATCAAAAGCATGGTTCCAAGGAACATAGTAGCTATTACAGCACATGAGAATAGGAGAAGTCCTAGTACACTTTTTTTGTTCATCAAATATCTCCTTTAGCTAAAGTGACAATCTATTAGGATATACTTCTTAGTTGCTAATAAAAAGGGACGTCTAATGCGGATATGAACGTCCCCTTATTACTTCTTATTGTAATATTTATAACCATAGATTGCAAGGATTATCCTCTGTTTCAAAAATGTTTAATGACTAAATGTAATATCTACATCTCCTACACCACCATCAATCTTAATGGTATTATCTGCCCGATAGCTATCATTATATTCCCCTGATACCTTTTGATCATTAACACGAACTCTTCCTAGACCAGCACTAACCTTAAGTGCATAATCTTCCCTTGCACCCTTAATCTTTATATTGACACTCCCTACACCGCAATCAAACTCCGATTTGCCTAAAATTTGTCCCTCTATATTTATATTTCCTACACCACAATCAAAGTCCACATCTGTAAGGTCTACATCGACAAGGCTTATATTCCCGACACCACCGTCAGCATCTACCCTCATAGCCTTTATACCCTTACCGTATACATCACCAACACCAGCATTTATAATCAAGCGCTGTGCCGAAAGATCCTCCAGTTTTATCTCGCCTGCACCACTATCGATTTTTATCCTTTTGGCATTAAAATCCTCTGGCACATATACCGTAACAATGGATTTCATGCGAGTCCTACCTTTATTTAGCCATTTAAACCATCTTGCAAAATCCGGTTCATCAATTACTAGAGTCCCATTTACCACTTCTGCACGAAAACGGTCTGATACATTTGTAGCCTCCACTTTAAATCCGCTACCGGTCTTAACATTTAATTTGCCTAGCTTATGATTAATATCCAGCTGCTCTATGCCGCTAAATTCCTTACTATAGTCTATTCTGCTTTCCTCCTTACCATTAAAGATGGATAACACACCTGTTAGCGCACCTACGATCCCAGTCAGAATAGCAATAGTCAAAAATACAGCAAATGCAATAGCTGCATATTTTATTATTCTTTGAAATGTATTCATTTAATATCAATCCCCCCAAACATTGTGGTAGAGTTAAGATAAATAGTGTAAGCGTTAGGGTCTGTAGTCTGCATAGTTTTATTGCTTACTCCTCCAAATACAGGCATGTTATTTACCTTTACAGATACACCATTTGGCACATATATATCTATACCTCCAAATACAGCAGTAGCTGCAATCTCTACATCACTGTTTATGATAGCATCCCGAAGATCAAATGTTATTCCTCCAAATACCGCATTCAGGCTTGATCCTATGAATTCGTCAGTAACCCTTACCTTATTGCCGGCAAACACTGCGCTGTAATCCCTTTTGCCATAGCTAGTGGAGCCACTTTGTCCCTCTGTATCTCCCGAATGGTTCACATTTATTGATTTTCTAAATGCTCCTTGAAATATGAAACCGAGTCCTACGATAATAAGTATAGCTGGTACCATTAAGTCCCATAGACTAACACTGAGTTCTACATGATATGATATTAATATCATAACACCTATTATTACCCCGCCTACGGAACCTACACTTATACCACTACGAATGATGCTTATTAGACAAGGAATAATTATAAAAAGGGTCCACCATCCATCGAAGAATATTTCGAAATTCCAATCAAAAAATATATTTCCTGCTAATCCTACTCCTGCTACAATAAAGACTAATCCCCAAATCATATTAGAAATTTTATTTCTCACTATAACCTACCTCCCACTAAATTGCTATAAATTGGTTTATATGCACATATCATAAACTAATCATCTATGATTTGCAATATTAAACTCTATTATCTTATTATTCTAATCTATTCTTAATATTCTAGGAAGACTCTCTATACTTGTGATATAACTATATCTTATAGCTTAGCGAAGCTCTCTAAGCTTGCTAGGCAAGCTTTGCCAAAATGCGGCCTGCCTTGCTGACGATATACAATGTGTGTAAGTGCGCATCCCAATGCGAGCAAAGTTCGCAATGCGGAGGCTTTTTATAATAGGATACAAAAAAGGCTGTGCCCTGCCAAGCACTGACACCGTCTAGGATATCAAATCTGCTTGGCAGGTTACAGCCTAATAATTATATTTCAATAAATCTATGCAAGCTTAGCCTTAGCTACCTCTGTAAGCTCCTTAAAGCCCTCAGCATCATTAATTGCCATCTCAGAAAGCATCTTTCTGTTAACTTCGACATCAGCTAGCTTTAGTCCATACATCAATCTGCTGTATGTTAAGCCGTTAATTCTTGCAGCTGCATTAATTCTGATAATCCATAAGGATCTCATATCTCTCTTTCTTTGCTTTCTACCTGAGAATGATGAATTAAGTGCTCTCATTACAGATTGCTTTGCTACTCTATATTGTTTTGATCTAGCGCCTCTATAGCCCTTCGCCAGCTTTAATACACGATTATGTTTCTTTCTAGCGTTTAATCCGCCTTTAACTCTTGCCATTTTCTATTCCTCCTTATCACCAATATCTATAGATATGGTAAGATTTTCTTCATGTTCTTTACATTGCTAGGATCAGTCATCGCTGCTTTTCTGAGATTCCTCTTTCTTTTAGCGGATTTTTTCGTTAAGATATGGCTCTTATAAGCCTTCATTCTCTTAAGCTTCCCAGTTCCTGTTTTCTTAAAACGCTTCGCAGCCGCTCTGTTTGTTTTTAGTTTCGGCATGATGTTTCCTCCTTATATTTAGTACAGCTAATCACTGTATTTTACAGTTTTTAT
>CAZODB010000100.1:0-8216 GCA_964578425.1 uncultured Herbinix sp. | reverse complement strand
ATGCGTATAATTTTTTGGCACAATGTATTTTTATCAAGTATATGGAAGATAGAGAAATGATAACGGAATTAGCATTTCTGGAGTATGAAGTACGTAACTTTAATGAATTATTAAACATAGAAGATGTAGGCCTGATAAAAGATTTTTTCATGAATTTAAAAGAAAGATTTAATGGCGACTTGTTTGAAATTAATGATATAAGTTGGCCAACAAAAGTACAATTTCAAGTTATTAAGAGTTTTTTTGATGCCGAAGAAATTTATGCTAATAATACAATTCAATATACAATCTTTAAATATGATTTTTCAAAGATACCAATTGAGTTAATAAGCAATATCTATGAAACGTTTTTTAATTTAGGTGATAGTCTACTAGATAAAAAATATTCATCTAAAAATGGAGCTTATTATACACCATACTACCTGTCTGATTTTATGAATGATAGATGCTTGGAAAAATATAATGCAGATAAAAACCCTGTGGTCTTGGATCCATCGTGTGGATCAGGAGTTTTTTTAGTTGGTGCATTCAAGAGAATTGCAAATAATATAATAAAAAAACAGGGTGAAGTGTCTGCACAAGAACTTAGAAATATTCTTATGAATAATATTTATGGAATAGATATAAATCTAAAAGCATTAAAACTTGCATGTTTTAGTTTGTATATTGCATTATTGGAATATCTTACTCCAAAAGATATACTTAAAAATGAATTCAAGTTTCCTACTTTAATAGGAAAAACTCTATTAAAGTATGATTTTTTTAGTGATGAGCTAGACGAAATAGGGATAAGTGCAGATATTATAATTGGAAATCCTCCTTGGTTTAGTAATAAGAATGGTATACACAACGATTATTGTAAAAAAAACAATGTTCCAATTTCCGATGGACAAATTGCACAAGCTTTTGTTGTTAGAGCAAAAGATTTTGCAAGAAAAGGAGGATTAGCTGAATTAATAGTTACAAATAGCATTTTTATAAATGAAAAAGCAAAAGAATATCGTAACTATATACTAACTAATTTTCGTGTTTTGGAGATTTTCAACCTATACAAAGTCAGGGGGAATCTTTTTTCTCATGCAGCTGCACCTTGTTCTATTTTAACATATAAATTTGATAAAATAGAAAAAGAATATAGTTTTCAATACTATGCATTCAAGCCTAATACGCTATCAGCAACATTTAATAAAATTCTATATGATAAACAAGATATTATCAATATCAAAAATACAATTGTATCTGAAAATGATTATATTTGGAGAATCCTTAACAATGGGGATGAATATGATGTAAGGGCCATAAATAAAATAAAATCATATCCAACTATATCAGATAGAAGATATAAATATTTTAGGGGTTATGTAATAGGAACCAAAAACTTAAAACAGAAACCGGAATTTTTAGAGTACAAAGGAGGGAATTTAAAAGAAGGATATAATAGATACTTGATAAATTATGCTGCTTTGCCACAGATGAATGATTCAGAGTTTGAACGTCCAAGAGAACTAAAAGGATATTTGTGTAAAAATAAACTGTTAATTAAGAGAACACAGAATTCTAAACTTTCGGGAGCAGCTTTTTGTAAAGAGCCAATTATTTTTACGGACGATTATCATTGTATATACGATCCTAGTGCTAGTAATAGTAATGAGTTAAAACTTTTATCAGCTTTTATTAATTCCAGCATTTTTATATATTATCGTTTTTTTGTAAGTAAAATTGCTAATTCTATAAAGCCTGAAATCAGTAAAGATGATATATTATCTTTTCCTGTTCCTGACAATCTAGATATGCGTGATAAGAATGATCTTCTATGTAATATTGAGAAGATTGAAGATTTATTAAGAGAGAAGTTTAAAAGGCAAGTGTTTGAAGGTTATCAAAAAGAGGAAATAGAATATAAGATTGAAGAGATACAGAATAGAATAGATCAGATAGTTTTAAAAACTTACAATTTGGATATAGTGGAGCGAGAAACGATTGAATATGCACTAAAATATGTTATTCCAAGACAAGTAAAAAGCGAAGAGAGTATAAGAGTTAATTATCAGAATAATATATATGAGAAATATTCTGATTATGTAGAACAATATTTCAATAATTTCTTATTAAGTAGCGAGTTAAGACTTAGATGTTCAAATATATATTCAAAAAATCTTTTCACATTGATTAGTTTTCGTATAGAGAAAGATGCCATATGTGAAAAAAATGAGTTCGAATCTAATGATGTGTTGTTGAAAAACATGGTTGATATATTAGGTTTAAGTAGTATTGAAAATATTTATAGTGAGCTACTGGTAAAGAAAAAAATCTCGGGATTTTTAGATAACGGTTTTTTTGTAATAAAAGAAAAAAATATACAGGATTGGACATTGATGAATGCAATAAAGGATGCAGAATATTTCGCAAAAATTATTTTGAGTGAAGGCGAGGAGGAGTTTTATGACTAATGGAAAGATATCCTCTTTGTGGAAAAAGGCATTTAGAAAAGGTTTTGAGGAAAAATATATCGAGCTAACTATAAATAGTTATAAAAGTATATTAAATAAGAGTATAGGGGAAAAACCATGGGAAAATACAAGGCGTAATATGTTATGTTCACAAATGCAAATGGACAAGCTTAAATATGGTATTACATTTAATATTACTTCAGAGCGTGGAGTTTGGGAAAATGGAACATATAAAGATAAAGGTAGAATAGATATTTGTTGTTATCTGAGTGAGTTAGATGATCAGTATATTGCTTTTGAATGTAAGCGTTTTTTAAAGAAAGATCTGATTCCAAGTTTTATAAAAGATGAATATTATAAGAATGGAATAAAAAGGTTTGAAGATAATGTTTATTCTGAAAATATAAACATAGGTGGTATGATAGCTTTTTTAGAAGAAGGTGATTACACAAAGCTGAAGATAGTAATGGATAGTGAATTATCTAAGTACTCAATAGACAATGTTTTGGAAGAGCTATCAAGTAAGTACAAGCATAATTATGTATATATGACTTCCCATCTAAGAAATAATAGTAACAATATAAAATTAATCCATATATTAATGGACTTTTCATAGTTGAATTAGAAAAGGGATACATTACATAAGAAGAGAGATATAAAGCTAACAATAATTAACACAAACATAATTAGCTAGAATATACAAGTTATAATCTGTAAGGGTTACTATTAGTATATGACATAGTTATTATAGCCTCAAGGCACGTTGAGACGCAAGTACGGATGTATTTGAGTGTTTAGCTATTTTGGCAAATGCTAATAGGTGAAAGTTATGTAGGGGCGAAGATTATTCCCATGAAAAAGTAAAGCTCTACACCCAAACTTAATATATCAAAGAAAAAACATAGTAGGTGAACATATGGCAGAACTTAACCTTAGACAAATAACAGATAAATTAAATATAGAATTCGCATCAGATGTCCGTAAGCTGGTATTCTGGTACGATGAGAAAGCAGACTTTATTTCAGATATAGAGACCTTAGAGCAAGAGCTTAAGAATGCCAAGATACTTAAGCTAGAGCCAGACAATCAGTTTCGTACAAAGTATATAATTGAGCGAGAAGATCCTGACAGCAATTATTTGATATATGCACCCTTCCCTAAGCCAGCCCTTAAGGACAATCATCTTGCAGATACAATACACTATTCCAAGGAGTTCTTTGCTGATAGAGCCTCATTAGTTGCCATGGATTTGGCTATAGATGAAAAGTATAAGCCACTACTAGAGCATTATGGTAAATTCTTTGCTGCAAAAGACAGAACACAAAAGTTCTACGACCTTGAGATAGAAAATTATAATAAGCAGATAATTGAGTCAGCTCTTATGAGTGTATTATGCAAGACTAAGTTGGTATCCTTTGAAGAAATACTTAGAATTGTAATCACAAAGGACAAGCTAGAAGAGAATAAGTTTTTGTTAGAATTTAAGAAGTATGATTTATTAGAGCCTTTCTGGAATATGTGTAAGGATAGCTTTGGATACATAGATTCATCCCCATCCCTATTAAAATTAGTCTATACACTTTTTGTTACCTATACAGCCAAGGTAATTCATACAGGCCTTCCATCCATGTGGAATAACTATATCTCCCACAAGTCTGGTAATATCATGGCCTTCCTTGATAGCCTCATGAACAGCTTGATTTATCATAAGGACTATGATGAATTATCGCAGATGGTATATATCAACCTAAAAGGCCATGACTTATTTGAGAGCTTAGATACAGATGCAATCCTTGATTGTGAGCTTTTTAGTAAGCTTGATACTTTCATTATTAAGTGGCTTATTGCAAGGTTGGAGAATGAGGATACTGATGCCAAGCTACAAGGATATTCTATACCAGAGATTTGCGGCATCAGAAGAAAGATGCACTATGGGAAGATACATGATTCTGACTATTATATAATAGAGAATGCATATCATCTGATTCTTGCTCTTCATTTTGAACCAATGAAGGCAGCAGAAGATATAGCAAAGCAATATATAAGCAAGGATTATATAATAGACCAGAAATATCGGTATTTCTATTATCATTTTGATAGAGTAGATAATCATACACCCTATGAGCATCTACGTGATTTGGTAGAGAATATTTATACCAACAAATTCTTAGATAAACTATCTGTAGCCTGGACCAAGTCGCTTGTAGAAGTGAAAGCGGATACAGGACTAATAAGGCAGCAGGATTTCTATAATAGATATATAAGAAATCTGAAAGACCGTGTGGTTGTGATTATATCAGATGCACTTCGCTATGAAGTAGGACAAACTTTAATGAAAAGGCTACAGGAAGATGAAAAGTGCGAGGCTAAGATTACATCTATGCAAGCTGTTTTGCCTTCCTATACAAGACTTGGCATGTCAGCTCTGCTACCACACAAAGACCTTGCTATAAGTGATGATTATAAGGTATTAGTAGATGGTAGGGTCTGCGATGATTTAAAGACAAGAGAGCGTCTGCTTCAATCCTATGTACCAAATAGTCGTGCTCTTTTATTTGATGATATTAGAACCATGAAGGTTGCAGAGTTAAAAGAGATATTCGCAGGACAAGGCCTAATCTATATATATCATGACCAGATAGATACTAGAGGTGACAAGCTTAAGACTGAAAATGAGGTCTTTATTGCCTGTGAAGAAGCTATAGAAGAGATTCATTCCATGATAAAAAGGCTGACCAGTGCCAATAACACTCATTTTATAGTTACAGCTGACCATGGCTTCATATACAAACGGGACAAGTTAGCTGAAAGTGATAAGATAAGTGGCTTTAATAAGGATGATGCCTTTGTAGGAAAGCGATATGTTGTAGCAGACAAGAAAGTGGATGCAGATGGTATAGCTAGCATAGGCTTAGGAGATGTCCTAGGAAATGATGATCATAGAGTGATTTCTGTTCCGATAGCCAGTGATATCTTTAAAATATCTGGAGGAGGGCAAAACTATGTCCACGGTGGTTCATCAGTTCAAGAATTAATTATCCCAGTCATAGATGTAAAGACAGTGAAAGATCATATACCAATCAAGACAGTAAATATAGGACTTATAAGCCTAGTAAGTAAGATTACAAACCTTATGACTAATCTTGATTTTATTCAGATAGACCCAGTAACAGATATCAATAAAGAGGCTAGCTATAGGATATTCTTTGTCTCTGATGACAATGAAAAGATATCAAATGAGAATATATATATTGCTGATAAGAAAGACAAGGATGCCAGTAAAAGAATCTTCCGCTTGAAGTTCACATTTAAAAATCAGCAATATGATAGGAAGAGAAAGTACTACCTTATAGCTTATAATGAGAAGGATTCTATAGAGCTTATTCGCCATGAAGTAAAGATGGATTTGGCCTTTGTTGATGACTTTGGATTTAATCTTTAATTTGCTTTATACCATTAATATAAGTATTTGTACCATAAGAAGTGGAGGTAAGGATGACAGAGTTAAATACCTTTAATAAATCAGACAATCCCAATATTGTGATTAATAGAAAGCTAAGACAACATTTTGATGGGAAAATAGTAAGAAAAGATCTTACAAAATCCATTAAAGAGGGTGCCAATGTACCTACTTATGTTCTGGAGTTTTTGCTGGGGCAATATTGTAGCTCTGATGATCCTGTGATTATTGAAGAAGGTGTTAAATCAGTAAAAAAGATTTTAGCTGATAATTTTGTTCGACCTGATGAAGCACAGAAGGTCTTATCATATTTGCGTGAGCAGGGAAGCTATACAGTAATTGACCGTATAACAGCCAAGCTCAATATAAGGCAGGACAGGTATGAAGCAGAGTTCTCCAACCTAGGTGTAAAGGAGATACTTCTTGCTCCTGATTATGCATCCAGATATGACAGATTACTTTGTGGTGGTATCTGGTGCATTGTCCAGCTTGAATATGAATATTTAGAGGAAGATAGAAGGGCCAGTCCTATTCGTGTGAGGAAGCTGACACCTATTCAAATGCCTCATATTGATATGGATGAGGCGAAAGAAGCTAGAAAAGAATTTACAAAGGAAGAGTGGATTAAGATATTGCTTCGCTCAACAGGTATGGAGCCAGACAAGTTCACAGAACGTGAGAGATGGCTTCTTCTTGGACGAATGATTCCATTGATAGAGAATAATTTTAATCTATGTGAGCTTGGCCCCCGTAGCACAGGCAAGTCCCATATATATAAAGAAATATCACCCAATAGTATACTTGTATCCGGAGGCCAGACAACAGTTGCCAATCTCTTCTATAACATGGCAAATAAAACAGTTGGCCTTGTAGGCATGTGGGATTGTGTTGCCTTCGATGAGGTTGCAGGGATTACCTTCAAGGATAAAGATGGTATCCAGATTATGAAGGATTATATGGCATCAGGGTCATTTGCTAGGGGCAAGGAAGAGAAGGCTTCCAGTGCTTCCATGGTATTTGTAGGTAATATTAATCAAAGTGTTAAAGTATTACTGAAAACCTCTCATTTATTTGAGCCATTTCCAGAAGCAATGGCTTATGATACAGCTTTTCTTGACCGTATGCACTGCTACATACCTGGTTGGGAGATACCAAAGTATAGACCGGACTTCTTTACAAATGAATATGGATTTATTACAGATTATCTTTCGGAGTTTATGCGTGAGATGCGTAAAGAACAATTTAGTGACGTAAGTGATAAATACTTTAAGTTTGGTTCAAATCTCAATCAGCGTGACGTTATTGCTGTTAGGAAAATGATATCAGGATATACCAAGCTCTTATACCCTGATGGGAATTATACAAAAGATGATATAGAAGAAATAATGAAGATATCCCTAGAGCTAAGAAGACGTGTAAAGGAACAGCTTAAGAAAATAGGTGGCATGGAATTCTATGATGTGAATTTCTCTTACATAGATAATGAAAGCTTTGAAGAACACTATGTGTCAGTACCAGAGCAAGGTGGAGGAAAGCTGCTTCCTGAAGGTGTAAGTAATCCTGGCCATGTCTATACCGTATCAAGAGGCAAGACAGGTATGATTGGACTCTTTCGCTTAGAGACACAAGTGCTTCCCGGTAATGGAAAGTTCGAACGAACAGGGCTAGGCTCTGACAGAGAAGCCAAAGAAGCCACTAACACAGCATTTAACTATCTAAAGGCCAATAGCCGGTCTATTAGTAGTTCTATTAGCACTACAACGAAGGATTACATTATCAATTACCAAGACTTAAATGGCATAGGGATAACAAAGCATCTGACACTTCCAACATTAATTGCAATCGTATCAGCTGCTTTGAATAAACCAACCTTAAGCAGTCTGGCTGTTCTAGGCGACATAAGTATAAGCGGAACTATCCTTAAGGTAGAAGACTTAGGCAGTGTATTGCAGGTATGTTTAGATAGCGGTGCAAAGAAAATATTACTACCAATAACATCAGCAGCGGAGATAGGTTCGATTCCAGCAGATTTAGTAGGAGCCTTTAGCATCATATTCTATTCAACACCCCAGGAGGCAGTCTTTAAAGCATTGGGAGTGGAGTAGTAGACGACAAGCAAAAGTCGATCTATTAGATTAATAGCAATACAGCGAATGAAGGCAAAAAATCAGTGGAACGATGTTTGCCTGAAGATGAAATTATGAATCATATAATAGTGATAGATAGACCTATAGATGATAATAATACAATAAATCATGAATATAACACCATAATAAGGAGAATAATATGAAAAAAATAAATACACC
>CAZODB010000099.1:5711-8264 GCA_964578425.1 uncultured Herbinix sp. | reverse complement strand
AGCAAGGTGGGGCTCTTGTCATAGGGAAGACAAGCTTATACTATTAAATTCAGAACTAATCAAAGCACCAAAACATTGTATTAATTATGTGGTTCTTCATGAACTTATACATTTCAAATATAAAGATCATAATACTCACTTTCATACCTTTCTAACATCTTTAATGCCAGATTGGGAAAAGCGCAAGAAAATCTTAGATGAGGAGATAATTAAGGATTTGTAGACCAATGCAAGGTTGTGGTACAATAGTCTGTATATATAAATCAATTACAAATACAACATAAATAAAAGAGTAGGAGTTACTATGCAATTTAAAGAATTAAATATTATACCCGAGATATTGAAAGCATTGGAGAAGGAGAATTATTCGGTTCCAACACCAATACAAGAAGAGGCAATACCCATAATATTGAGGGGGAGGGATGTGCTTGGTTGCGCGCAGACTGGAACAGGAAAAACAGCTGCATTTGCTATACCGACATTACAACTACTTAGCAAGGAAAACATTCCGTATTCAAAAGAGAGAAAAATAAAAGCTCTAATATTAACACCAACCAGAGAACTGGCAATCCAGATATATGAAAGCTTTAGCATCTATGGTAAGTATACAAGACTTAAATCATGTGTAATCTATGGTGGTGTTTCTCAAAAGCCGCAAGAAGAAGAATTAGAGCAGGGTGTAGATATATTGGTTGCGACACCAGGTAGACTGATTGACCTAATGAATCAGAAACATGTAGATTTGCAATATATCAAAATACTTATCTTGGATGAAGCTGATCGAATGCTAGATATGGGTTTCATTAACGATGTAAAAAAGATTACTGCTAAAACATCGTCAAATAAGCAAACCTTGCTATTCTCAGCCACAATGCCGTCTGATATCGCCAAGTTGTCCAATGAATTATTAAAGAACCCTGTGAGGGTAGATATAACACCAGTATCTTCTACGGTGGACACTATAGAACAATATATGTATTTTGTTGATAAGAGCAATAAGAGAAATTTACTCACATACATTTTAAAAGACAAATCCATTACTTCGGCATTGGTTTTTTCCCGTACAAAGCATGGAGCTAATAATATTGTTCGACATTTATCAAAAAACAATGTAACAGCACAGGCCATACATGGTGACAAGTCTCAGGGAGCGCGTCAAAGAGCATTAAATGATTTTAAGAATAGAAGGCTTCGCGTATTGGTTGCAACAGATATCGCAGCCAGAGGAATCGATATAGATGAACTATCTCATGTAATTAATTTTAACTTACCTGAAGTAGCTGAAACCTATGTACATCGAATTGGACGTACAGGACGGGCTGGACTAGAGGGAGTGGCAATCTCTTTCTGTGATTTTGACGAGAAAGAATATTTAGACAATATTGAAAAACTTATTAGCAAGCGTTTGGTAGAGATTAAGGACCATCCCTACCCCTTAATGAACAATTTTCCTGCAGAAAAGACAAGGCAGCCGAGGAGAGACGCATCAAGAAAGGCAGCTTCGAATCAAACAGCAATAACAACCAAGAAGAAGTTTCGAATAACAAATGACGGTGTTTTAAAAGAAAAGAAAGGATTTAATCAATTTTCAAAGTATGGCAAGAAAAGAAAAAAGTAAATTGACAATGCTAATTTAAAACAAGGAGGTAACACTAAGTAAAATTAATGACACGAAGGGAGAAGTCTTAAAATGAATATATGTTTTTCAATAGAAGAAGCAGTTACAAAACGATATAGTGTTAGAAATTACTTAGATAAAGAGATTGAAGAAGAGAAGATTAAAGCGATAGAGGCATTTATAGCTTCATTGGACAATCCGTTTGGTAAGAAAGTAAACTTCCACTTTTTATTTAGAAACGATATGAATGAAGAACAAAGGTTAGGAACCTACGGAGTGATAAAGGGTGCAAAGAATTTTATAGGAACCACCATAAAATTAGAACCGAGAACTTTAGAGGCGCTTGGCTATGAATTTGAGACTCTTGTACTTTACTTGGCGCATCTGGGACTTGGAACGTGCTGGCTTGGAGGTACCTTTGACCGCAAAGGGTTTGCCAATGCAATGAATGTAAATGAAGGAGAGCTTCTGCCTATTATTACACCCTATGGGTATGCTGCTGAAAAAAAGCATATCAAGGAGATTGCAATGCGAAAAATGATAAAGGCTGATAAGCGTAAGGACTGGAAAGAGCTTTTTTATAAGAAGGATTTCAGCAGTCCATTGACAAAGGATGGAGCCGGAGAGCTTGCATTTCCATTGGAAATGTTACGACTTGGACCGTCAGCATCAAACAAGCAGCCATGGAGAATTATAGTAGATGGACGAACACTGCATTTTTATGAACATAGGGAGCCAGGTTATAGCAAGGCTTTCCCTTATGATATTCAAAGAGTAGATATGGGAATCGCTGCAGCTCATTTTGATTACTCTGTTAAAGAAAAAGGTATAAAGGGCTACTTTGAATTGGACTCAGTTCCTCAAATAATACCGCCTAAAAATGTAGAATATGCATTTTCTTGGATCAGACAATAATGTTGCATTTATGCAATAAA
>CAZODB010000099.1:0-5611 GCA_964578425.1 uncultured Herbinix sp. | reverse complement strand
CAATAAAAATACAGAAAGATTATCTAATAAAATATGAATGTGATAAATTACAGGGATATTTATTTAGCAAACCAGTCTCTGAAGAAGAAGCTATAAAGGTTTTATATGAGACTAATGGTTAGATGCTTAATGAGAAGTATGTATGAGAATTTATTAAAAACATTAGGTTTGGATTGTAAGAAAACAAGTAGTTAT
Organism: uncultured Herbinix sp.; assembly: GCA_964578425.1. Taxonomy (GTDB): domain Bacteria; phylum Bacillota; class Clostridia; order Lachnospirales; family Lachnospiraceae; genus Mobilitalea. Next base: position 5,416 of record CAZODB010000099.1, on the reverse strand, counting down.
TATGGAAGGGCTTGAAACTTGAATTATGATGAAAAGTGAGAAGACATGGGATAAGCTACTTAAAATAAAAACAAGAGGCAGAGATGATTCTAGGTCAGACCATTATCGCTATCCCTATGAACCAACACCGTACCTTGTATTGGAACGGTTGGCTAATAGTGGATTATTAAAAAAGAATGATGTTATTTTGGACTATGGATGTGGAAAGGGGCGTGTCGAATTCTTCCTTTCATACCAAATCAGGACTAAATCTATCGGTATAGAGTATGATGAAAAAATTTATACAAGTGCAATAGAAAATCAAAAAACAGCTATCTCATCCAATCGTGTCTCCTTTATATTACAGAAGGCAGAAGACTATGAAGTGCCGCCAGAGGTGAACGGATTTTACTTCTTTAATCCTTTTTCGGTTGAAATTCTTCAAAAGGTGATGGCAAGAATCATCAGGTCATATTATCTTGAACCGAGGAAGGTATTGTTATTTTTTTACTATCCTTCATATGAATATATTTCTTATTTAATGACGGTAGATGAGTTGGAGTTTATAGGTGAAATTGATTGTAGAGATATCTATGATGATGATAAAAGGGAACGGATCATAATATTTCAGATAAGTTATATTAAAGCTGGGCTTATTGGTAATAAACAATGAAACTTGGATATATAAGGAATGGCAACGTATTACACGTATATTCGAAAATTCTTACCCTTCCCTGAGATTAAAACCACTTGATAGTAATTTTCTAAACACTGTATATGCTGTGAGACAGCAGGTTGTGTCATGTTTAGGTCTTCAGCAGTTCTTGTATAGTTACATGTATCACATAATGTAAGAAATGTTTGTGATCTATGATCGAGCATTTGATACTCCTTATAAGATAATTTTATACAACTATCAATTATAATAATTTCATTTTATTATAATAAAGTGGTATATTCAAGTATGAATTTATATATTTATGGAGGTATACTATGTTTACGAAATTAAAAAATATAACACCTGGATTGTTACTTAGTGCTCTGGTTGCAATTATTGCAATGTTTTTAAGTAGCCTAATTTCAGGTGATATTATCGGGGCCACTGTTATGGCTCTCTTAGTAGGTATGGCATTGAATCCTTTATTAGCTAAATATAAGCAATTTAATGAAGGAGTAAGTTTTGCAGGAAAAATAGTTTTACGTATTGGTATTATACTTATGGGTGTAAATATGAACTTTGCTGAAGTTTTAAATGTTGGTAAGTATTCACTCTTTGTAATGATCTTTACAATGGCTACTGCATTTGGTGTAGGTAATTTAATTGGAAAAAAGTTCGGTATGAATTGGAAGCTGACTAATCTATTATCAGTAAGTACTGCAATATGCGGCGGTTCTGCTGTGGCTGCAGTAGGACCCGTCATAAAGGCAAAGGATGAGGATGTAGCATATGCAATTTCATCTACATTCATATTTGATGTTATTACTGTTATCGTATTTCCATGGATTGGTATTGCCCTTGGTATGTCTGATACGGGTTATGGTTTATGGACTGGTACAGCTGTTAATGATACATCGTCAGTTGTGGCGGCAGGTTATGCTTTTTCAGAATTGGCTGGACATACAGCGGTTATAGTAAAGCTTACAAGAACATTATTTATCATACCATACGTACTAATATTTTCTGTAATAACAGAAAGATTAGAAGCGAAATCAAAAGGTGTGCATGGACATGCGCCAGTTAACATCAAGAAAATATTTCCTTATTTTATATTGTTATTTCTTGTGGCTGTAGCTATTCGAAGTGCAGGTATTATACCTAATGATATAATACCAACTATTTCAAAAACGTCTAAATTCTTTATGGTAATGGCTTTATCGGCTATTGGTCTTAAGACAAGCTTTGGAGATATTAAAAACATTGGATATAAGCCAATGATTCTTGGGTTTATTGTGGATACTTTAGTAGTTGTAGTATCACTAGGCATTCAGATCCTGACAGGAAGATTTTAGCTTAGCCTTAAAAGTTTTTGAAATAATGCTTGATATTGTATAAAAATACGAATATAATATCTATAGTCTTATATTCCGTAATACTAAAAAGCATCAAATAATATTCCATACTTGCTTTTGAGTTCTATAAACAGTTGGCTTAGCTCAAGTTCGACCAGGGTGTAAGTGACTTTAACAGATGAGTAATGATGAGGAGTATTGCTGAATATAAAAGACGATGACATGTATAATTATAAGGAGGATTTAAATGAAGAAGAAAAACATACTTATTATAGGAGCAGCGGGGAGAGATTTCCATAATTTTAATACTTATTATCGCAATAATGAAATCTATAATGTAGTAGCATTTACTGCTGCACAGATACCTGATATTGATGATAGGAAATATCCTAAAGAATTAGCAGGCCAATTATACCCACAGGGCATACCGATTTATTCCCAAGATAAATTAGTGGAATTAATAGGAGAGTTAGAAGTAGATGAATGTGTCTTTGCCTATAGTGATCTTAAGTATGATGCTATAATGGCTATTTCCGCCATGGTCAATGCTGCTGGAGCTGATTTTACTCTTCTTGGGCCTAAAAGCACTTCAATTAAAAGTACAAAACCTGTAATTTCGGTGTGTGCTGTTAGAACTGGTGCTGGAAAAAGCCAGACATCACGAAAAATTATTGAACTATTAATGGAAAGCAATCTTAAAGTTGTAGCAGTTAGGCATCCTATGCCTTATGGTGATTTGGTTGCCCAAAGGGTACAACGCTTTGCTACAGTAGAGGATTTAAAGAAGCATAAATGTACAATTGAAGAAATGGAAGAATATGAACCCCATGTAGACCGTGGAAATATTATATATGCTGGAGTGGATTATGAGGATATCTTACGGGCGGCAGAGAACGACCCGGATGGATGCGATGTAATTCTATGGGATGGTGGAAACAATGATTTCTCCTTCTATGAGGCTGATTTATCTGTTACAGTAGTTGATCCGCATCGTCCAGGTCATGAGCTAAGCTATTATCCAGGAGAGGTATGCCTAAGAGTGGCAGATGTAGCAGTAATAAACAAGATAGATAGTGCCAGCCAAGAAGCAATTGATACTGTGGAGAAAAACATCCGTACGGTTAATCCCAATGCCAAGATAATCAAAGCTGAATCTAAGATAAGTGTAGATAATCCCGATATTATTAAAGGAAAGAGAGTATTAGTAGTTGAGGATGGTCCTACTTTGACACATGGTGAAATGAAGCTAGGAGCAGGTACAGTAGCAGCTAAAAGATTTGGTGCAGGAGAGATTGTAGATCCACGTCCATATATTGTAGGAAAGCTTAAGGATACCTTTAACATTTATCCAAATATCGGTGCCTTATTGCCAGCTATGGGATATGGAGAGCAGCAGTTAAAGGATCTTGAGGAAACTATAAACAATACTGACTGTGATTCTATAATTATAGGTACTCCAATTGATTTGACTAGAGTTATCAATATTAATAAACCTTACACTCGTGTACATTATGAATTAGATGAAGTATCCACTCCAAATCTAAATGAAATCATAAAAAGCTTTATTAAGGAGCATAAGTTAGTATAATAGATAAATTAAATTTTTAAAGCAACGCATTCCAGCCTGTATTGGTTAAGAAAGTGTTGCTTTTTTGATTTAATTAATATTGACAAATACAATCTAATTGTGTACAATCAATTGACAGTAACTCTTTGGGTATAGCTGTCATGTTAAAGAAGCATGATAAGGATTATAGGAGGTATACAGTGATTAAAATAGAATTTTTCCATGATACTATATGTAGTTTTTGTTTTCCAATGTCGGCAAGAATGCGCAAGATAGCTAAGAAATATAACAATATAGAGATTAGCCATCGCTCATTTGCCTTAGGATGGGAGCCTGAAGAATTTATAGAAAGTTTTGGTTCACGAGAAGCAGTTACTGCAGAAGTAATAAGTCATTGGGCAGAGGCAAATAAAAATGATGATGAACATCGTTTCAATATTGAAGGAATGCGACAAACAGATTTTAACTTCCCTATCTCAAAGCCCGCATTAAAGGCCGCTAAAGCAGCTGGAATTGTCGGAGGCGAGAGTATGTACTGGGATGTCTTTGATAGACTTCAATACAAATTATTTGTAGAAAACAAAAATATTGAGGACATTTCCATTTTAGAAGAAGCAGTAAAGGAAACTGACATTTCATTTTCAGATTGGAAGGCACAGTTTGAAAAAGAAGATACAGAGAAGGCTGTGCTAGCTGATTTTAAACTTGTCAAAGCCTATGGTGTGGATGTTGTACCAACACTTATCATTAATGGAAAATATTCTATCTCTGGCGCCAGGTCACAAGAGGAGATAGAGGAGTTTTTAGCTAATATCTCAAAGGAAGAAGAACTTCCATTGAATATATAAGAGATATTAAATATGCTTACACCTATATGGGTGTAGGTATATTTGTTAAGAATTAATGGATTTTCTAGTCGGTTCATTGTATTATATTAAAAGATGATACATTCACTTGAATAGAGATACATATACATTGATGATATCAGTTTTTGGCATAAATGGGAGGAAAAGTGATGAAATTTATTTCATGGAATATTGATTCATTAAATGCGGCATTAACAGGAGAGTCAGCTCGTGCTCTATTATCACGAAAGGTATTAAATATGATTGTAGAAGACAAGCCAGAAATAATTGCTTTACAAGAGACAAAGTTACCAAGTGATGGTCCTAGTAAAAAGCATTTAGAAATTTTGGAGGACAAGTTCTCAGAATATGAAATTGTCTGGAATAGTTCCAAAGAGCCAGCAAGGAAGGGTTATGCAGGGACAATGTTCTTATATAAGAGGGACCTAAGACCATCGGTTACATATCCTGAAATTGGTGCACCTACTACCATGGATGCTGAAGGTCGCATTATCACATTAGAATTTGAAGATTTCTATCTAACTCAGGTGTATACACCCAATGCTGGTGATGGTCTGAGCAGATTGGAAGAGCGTCAGACTTGGGATTTAAAATATGCGGATTATCTAGTAGGCCTAGATAAAGATAAGCCGGTTCTTGCAACAGGTGATTTTAATGTAGCGCATAAAGAAATAGACTTAGCTCACCCTAATAATAACCGTCGTTCTCCTGGCTTTACTGATGAGGAACGTCAAGGTTTTTCTGATCTATTAGGAAAGGGTTTTACAGATACATTTCGCTATATTCATGGAGATGTGACAGATGTTTATACTTGGTGGGCTCAACGTGCTAGAACAAGTAAAATTAATAACTCTGGTTGGAGAATTGACTACTGGTTAGTCAGTGATAGGATAACAGATAAAGTTCTCAAATCTGAAATGATTGATTCAGGTCCGAGACAAGACCACACTCCTATATTGCTAGAAATGGATTTAGAAGATATATAGACCTAAAT
>CAZODB010000098.1:4727-8272 GCA_964578425.1 uncultured Herbinix sp. | reverse complement strand
GGCTATCTTTTCAATATCTATAAGTGTTGCATTAGGATTACCTATAGTTTCAAAGAACAAGGCCTTTGTATTTGCATTTATAGCCTTCTCGAAGGCTCCCTCTTCATCGGCATCCACGAAGGTGGTTGTAATACCATATTGGGGAAGCGTATGGGAAAGTAAGTTATAGGTGCCTCCATAGATTGTCTTTGCAGCCACAATATTATCCCCTGCCTTAGCTAGGTTTAAGAAGGTATAAGTGACAGCGGCGGCCCCGGATGCAACACCGAGTGCCGCTACGCCACCCTCAAGAGCGGCTATACGTTGCTCAAAGGCATCGACGGTGGAGTTGGTTAACCTGCTGTAAATATTACCTGCATCGGCAAGGCCGAATCTAGCGGCTGCATGAGCAGAGTTTTTAAATACATAGGAAGTTGTCTGGTAGATAGGAACCGCTCTGGCATCAGAAGCAGGGTCCGGATTCTCCTGGCCGGCATGGAGCTGGATAGTCTCGAATTTGTATTTATCATAATTGTAACTCATAGTAAGTACCTCATTCTTTCTTATTATTTAATGTTTTTAGTTTGATAGATACTATGCAGGAATAATATCTGCATGCTAAAAAATGATGATTACTTACTGCGGCACATTCGTCCGTTCCTGAGATTACGCCTGAGCATCTTAAAAATTATTGGGTTCACGTTAATGTACCTCCTTACAATTTATTGTTATAATTTATATTAAACATATTAATCCTATATGTTTAATATGTGATATCATAAACAATAGATAAGGCTTTGTCAAGTCTAAAATAAAATAATTACGAAATATTTCCTTTTACCTTCTGGTTTCCTTTGACACGCATTATTCATTTAGTAAATCTTTATTATTTATTTATATAATATTTCTACCTTTGTGCTATACTTGTTGCATATGATGTTTTGTACTTAATACTGGGAGGAATATAATTTATATGAGTTCATTTGTTAGATTTGAAAATGTAAATAGAAAATATAAGACAGGCGATGTTGATCTTTATGCATTACGGGATGCATCCTTTGAAATTGAGAAGGGTGAGGTCTGTGTTATCCTGGGGCAATCAGGTGCGGGAAAGACAACTCTATTAAATATCCTTGGAGGAATGGATACCCTGACCTCTGGGAAAGTGACCTTAGGTGATAAGGAAATTTCTGCATTTAGCAAGAGAGAGTTAACCACCTTTCGCCGTGAGGATATAGGATTCGTCTTTCAATTTTATAATCTCATTCCCAATCTTACAGCCCTTGAAAATGTAGAGATAGTAACACAGATGATTAAAAACCCCTTGCCTGCCGACCAGGTGCTTACTAGTGTGGGGTTGGGAGACCGGCTTAATAATTTTCCTGCACAGCTATCCGGCGGAGAACAGCAAAGAGTCGCAATTGCCAGAGCTCTGGCAAAGAATCCGAAGATTCTACTGTGTGATGAGCCTACAGGGGCTTTGGACTATGAGACAGGAAGGCAGATACTTAAGCTTTTGCAGGATCAAAGCCGTATTAATGGAATACTTGTTGTTATTGTCACCCATAATTCAGCACTGACTGGCATGGCGGATAGAGTTATTCGAATGAGGAGTGGAGCTATAGTCTCTGTTGAAAAAAACAAAAACACCCTACCGATAGAGGAGATTGAGTGGTAATGAGACTTAATTCTGCATGGAATAAGAATAATAAACGTGAAATAAAGCATACGTGGGAGCGCTATATTGCCATTATGGCAATTATTATACTTGGTGTAGGCTTTTATGCGGGACTTAAGGTCACTAAGCCTGCCATGGTTAATAATCTTGATAATTATGTAAAAGAACATAAAATGTATGACTATCGCCTTCTCACTACTCTTGGTCTATATGAGGAGGATGTTCACTTTTTTAATGAACAGGAGGGCGTCATAGCTGAAGGTGTGATAACTATGGATTTCATAGCGGCCATAGATAGTGATATAGAGGAGGATGGTAAACAGGTGGTTTTAAAAGCCTATTCCATCACAGAAAATATCAATAAACTAAGTATTATAAATGGTAAAATGCCAGAGGCAGAAAATGAAGCAGTGTTGGATGCAGCATTTTTTACAGAGGATATAATCGGAGCAAAGGTAAAGGTAGCCTCCTTCAATGATGAGGATACACGGGAAGCCTTCAAATATGACGAGTATACCGTAGTAGGTACTGCAGATTCTGTTTCTTATATCAATTATGACCGGGGAACGACAAGCCTTGATAATGGTTCCATATATGCTTTTGTCTATATACCAGAGAGTGGATTTTCAGTAGATTATTACAGCGAAATTATGCTCTATATGGATGATGAGCTAGAGGTATACAGTCAAGAATATAATGATAGTATATCTGAAAATGAAGTATTGATAAAGAAATCATTGGAGGAAAGGACGATTGTTCGCTATCAGGATATTGTAGAAGAGGCTAATGAGGAATTGGCAAAGGCAGAGAAGGATTATGATGAGGGCTATGAAGAATATCTAACCAAAAAGGCTGATGCTGAGGTCGATCTAGAAGCTGCTAGGGTTAAACTAGAGGATGCTAAGCAGGAGATCATAGATAATGAAGATAAGCTTAGGGGTGGAGAAATTGAGCTGGCTAAGGCTGAGGATGATCTGAGGAGGGGCTTAAAGGATTATGAGGATGGTCTAAAAGAATATAAAGATGAAAAAGCTGATGCTTATGAACTGCTTAGAGCTAATCAAGAGGAGCTGGATAAGAACCGGCAAACCGTAGTCTTGGCTATGTCGCAGATTGAAGATAGTGGCATAATTGCTAGATATGAACAAATAAAAGAAGCGATACCTAGCCTGGAGATTGCTATATCGAACCTTAGTGACGTGGATTCTGAGGAATATCTAGCATTAAAAACCAAACTCGATCAGGCAAATGCAGCCATCTCAGAGATAGAGACCGCAGGAGTTATTAACCAATATAATCTACTTCAAGGGTCCTTAGTGGAGCTAGAGCTAGGACAGGATGAGTTAGCTAAGGGAAAAGTAGAAGCTGATATTAAGTTTGCAGAAGCGGAGACAAGGCTTGTGGCCGCAAAAAGCAAGCTTGATTTAGGTTTTGAAGAAGTAGAGAAGAACAAAGAAGATATTCAGGATGGTTGGGATGCCCTTGAGGATGGGAAGAAAGAATATGAACAGGGTCTAACAGAATATCAGGATGGTAAAAGGGAAGCAGAGGAAGGATTTGCAGAAGCAGAAAAGGAGCTTGCAGAGGGAAGAGGAGATATAGATGAGGCTAAGAAGGAAGTCCAGGATATTCCTGAGCCAAAGGTATTTGTATTAAATAGAAACCACAATCTAGGATATGTGAACTTTGATGGCGATTCATCTATAGTTGCAGGTGTTGCAGAAGTTCTTCCCATATTTTTCTTTCTAGTAGCGGCCCTTGTTTGCTCTACCACTATGACTAGGATGGTGGATGAGCAACGCACTCAGATAGGTACGCTGAAAGCCCTTGGATATAGCAATGGCTCGATTGCCAGAAAATATATATTTTATTCAGCTAGCGCGGCATT
>CAZODB010000098.1:2013-4627 GCA_964578425.1 uncultured Herbinix sp. | reverse complement strand
GGTAAGTTTTCTTCATAAGGTATCTATTCGTAATATTCTACGTTATAAAAGAAGATTTTTTATGACAATTACAGGCATTGCAGGATGTACCGCTCTTATAGTAGCGGCTTTAGGAATTAAAGATTCAATAAAAAATGTGGCAAATGATCAGTTTGATTCCATAATGATATATGATTATGATATTTCATTTTCTGATGATCAGAATGCAGAGGATATTCAGAAGTTCACGGAAACTTATACAGAGGAGCTGTCGGAAAGTGTATTTGTATCTACTGACGACATAGAGATTGAATGGAATGGGGCTTTTAAGAAAGCGTCTTTAGTTGCTACAGATGATCCTGATATCACCAAGGTGGTTGGTCTGCATTTTGCTGGTGAGGCTGTGCCTTATCCTTCCTATGGTAAGGCGGTCTTAAACAGTAGACTGGCCGACGAGATAGGTATAGAAGCTGGAGATACCCTTTCTATCCGTATAAACTCCACAGAGATGGTTGATGTGGAAATAGAGGGGATATTCGATAACTATATGGGTAACTATTTGTTTATAACAGGCGGAACCTATGGTGAATTATATGGAGAAGAGCCCTTATACAAAAATGCCTACGCTATTACGGATAAGGAAGATAAGTATTCAGTATCTGCCTTACTTCGTAAAGACGATAATGTAACCACAATCAGCATAGTTAATGATATACGAGCTATGGTGGACAATATGATGCAGAGTCTTGATTCGATAATTTGGCTGGTCATCGCTTGTGCAGGAGCTCTTGGCTTTGTAGTTATATACAATCTGAATAATATAAACATAACTGAACGGGGAAGAGAGATAGCAACCCTTAAGGTCTTAGGCTTTTACCAAGACGAGACAGGAGCTTATGTCTTTAGAGAAACTATTACCTTAACTTTAATAGGTGGCATTCTTGGCTTGGTTATGGGTAAGCTCCTTCATATGTTTATTATGAATCAGATTAAGGTGGAGATGATATCCTTTAAGCAGCAGATATTCGGCATAAGTTATCTTATCTCATTACTGGCAACCTTTATCGTTACATTCATGGTCAACTGGATGCTAAGAAAGAAGATAGATAAGATCAATATGGCAGAATCCTTAAAGTCTGTTGAGTAAGCTGCCACGCAACTGGTAACTTTAGTCGTGAGAGTTTCGCTAATGCTTTTAAATATAAAAAGGGCTGTTTCAAAACAATACTTAGAGGATGCTGATATCTGTCAGCATCCTCCTATTTATAGAAATGAAACAGTCTATTTAACAACCATGTGCAAGAAGTCCCCCTCCTCTAAGGAAGCCCCCACTTCTAATCGACGATTAAGTGGTGGGAGTATGTCACTCCTGTAATGACAGATATATTGCATCTGCAAGGGCATCTAGCTCGTGCTCTCTGTCTTTCCTTAAAGTGGATTTAATGTCAATCGATGTCCCTACAATCTCCATGTTCTTCATGTTGCTTACCAACTCAGTCATTTGCTTAAGAGCAGCGGAGGCCCAGGTATGATTTCCGATTAAGGATACTTTGCGGTTATTTATGTTAAGCACCGAAAGTTCCCTTATAAGAGCGTCCATGGGAAAATACAACTGCATATTGTAGGTTGGTGATGCAAATACCACATTACTGTATTTGAAGATATCTGAAATAATATAGGATGGATGGGTCTTTGACACGTCATAGACCCTCATGTCTTTAACGCCTTTTCTGGCTAATTTAGATGCGAGAGCATTAACGGCATTTTCTGTATTGCCATACATAGAGGCATAGGCTAATACTACCCCCTTCTTCTCGGGAAGGTATTTACTCCATTTATCATATTTATCGAGGATGTATGATAACATTTCACCCCGCCAGATATGACCATGGAGAGAGCATATCATCTTAATATCTATGCCCTCAAGCTTCTTAAATAAAGCCTGTACCTGGTTGCCAAATCTTCCTACGATATTGGTATAATAGCGTCTAGCCTCATCCAGATAAAAGCTGTCATATTCCAGCTCATCTGCGAATATATTTCCGGCTAATGCTCCAAAGGATCCAAATGCATCTGCTGAGAATAGTATGCCTTGAGATACCTCATAGGTAACCATCACTTCAGGCCAGTGAACCATCGGTGCCATGTAAAAACGTAGGGTGTGAATTCCTAAGGATATTTCTTGACCATCTTTGACCTCCAGAAAATCGTCAGACATATCCATGGTGTAATATTGATTAAAAAATTGTAAGGTCTTTGCGTTTCCAATTACGATTACACCGGGATAGCGTCGCAGTATTTCTTCAATATTAGCACAATGATCCGGCTCCATATGGTTTATCACAAGATAGTCTAGTCCTCTGCCATTTAGTGTCTGGCTTATATTCTCCAGATATTCTGCACTTATAGCAGAATCCACAGTATCTAGCAGAGCAGTTTTCTCGTCCATAATTAGGTATGAATTATAAGCAACCCCATTTGTAAGTGGAAACATATTCTCAAAGCGTTCTATACGCCTGTCATTTCCTCCAACCCAATAAACATTAGGTAAAATTTCATAAGTGTTATTCATTTTTCCAAACCTCCTTCAATAACAACCATTTTATATAACCAACAACGGAGGTTTTACCTCCCT
>CAZODB010000098.1:0-1913 GCA_964578425.1 uncultured Herbinix sp. | reverse complement strand
TTATATAACCAACAACGGAGGTTTTACCTCCCTCAAAACCTTTAAAGTTTATATAATTTAATATAACGTTTAACTATACAACGCTAAATGATTACTGTTATCAATATACACTATTTGTATAAACTTATCAAGGGCTTACCTAAAATATGTACTAATTAAGTATTTCCTTTCTAAACTTTGCTGGCGTCATATGATTTTTTTCCGCAAAAATCTTATAAAAATACCCCTTGTTTGAATAACCCACCCTAGAGGCTATATCATCTATCGTAAGCTCTGTATGATGAAGAAGCCTCTCTGCTTCGCTGAGGCGAATGCTTTGTACATATTGAGTATAGGTCATCCCAGTCTTTGATTTTAACATTCGGTTAAAATAGTCCTCATGAAAATGAAAGTGTTCTGATAGTTGCTTTATAGATATATCCTTGTAATTCAGCCTTATATAGCTTATAACCTCCTCATACAATAACCAGTTCATCCTCTTTTGCATTTCACTTGAAAGGGAGATATCATAGCCTGAGCTTAACAGATGAAAAATCCTCATTAATAGTCCGTGACATATATATCCCGAAGCTTTATCATGGAGGATTAACTCCTGTAAGAGATTCAATAAATAGCCTTCCATCCTTTCATTGGACTGGTCAATGGGTTTAAAATGAAGATACTGCCATAGATCCTTTTGCTTTAGCAGGGAGGTTTGAAGAAATGATATTATACGCTCGTCAGCAACCTGGCCTGATATAATGCTTTCGAACATCTCATTGGCGATTCCTATAAATAGGATGCAGGCAGAATCTGTATCAAGGCAATCCTGATGAAGGCAGTTTTTGTCAACTAGACAAAGCTCTCCCTGCTTAAAAATGATATCCTTACCAAGGATTCGCTGATGGAATGTCCCTGAAACAATATATGCTAGCTCCAAATACTCATGGGTATGCATCTGAGTTTTGCAGCCCTCTTCAAAGCTACAGCCGTAGGAAAAGGAAACAGCGGAAGGTTTTATTGTACCATATAGCTTCTTGTCTGGATGTATAGACCAGCAGAGAGCGAATACCCGCTCTTCCCCAGAAAGAGGATATGTTTTCCTGTCTTCAATATGCAGTGAATACTCAGGACACATTATGCGGGAGCCGATATGGCTTTCTTCGCTTAGCATATTTGGATCATTAGAGGAAATTTTCTCACACAGATGCTTTAATGTCATAGGCTCCTCCTTAGGATTTTTTATTTTATTATAATGGATATTTTAAACAGAATCAATAGAGTAGTAGTCGGATTAGGTAACTTTATTTTATAAGCGGCGGTTTTAAGAAATTGCTATTTTTGGAAGCATTATATAATATGGTAATTGGAGATATTATAATATAAGATAAAATACAGATAGATACTTTAAGGAGGATTCTTCTTAAGTTAACGCTAGAAAATAATAATAGTATTTTAACGAGGATAAAACCTCTGTTATTAGTAGTGAAACTAAAAAACAATATTAAAGGAGGATAAATCCTCCGCTATTAGTAGTGAAACTAAAAACAATATTACAAGGAGGATTATTATGAACAGTAAAAAATATGTATTTTGGTTTGCCACAGGCTCACAGGATTTATACGGGGATGAATGTCTTGCAAATGTTGCGGAGCACTCTAAAATCATCGTAGAGAAGATGAATGAATCAGGCTTACTTCCATTTAAGCTTGAATGGAAGCCTACATTAATTGACAGTGTGTCAATCCGCAGACTATTTAACGAGGCCAATGCAGATGAAACCTGCGCAGGTGTTATAACCTGGATGCATACTTTCTCTCCAGCAAAATCATGGATTTTAGGTCTTCAGGAATACAGAAAGCCATTGCTTCATCTACACACACAATTTAATCAGGAGATACCCTATGACACCATAGACATGGATTTCATGAATG
>CAZODB010000097.1:0-8365 GCA_964578425.1 uncultured Herbinix sp. | reverse complement strand
GTTAGCAGAATATTAACCGTACCTTGCAAACTGTGGCAAACTGTACCTGGTACCAAAGTAAACTGTACCGGGTACTATTTTTGCAGGTACCAAAAATATAGTTTACCTTTCAGGGCTGTTTCCTGATTCGCAGCCTTGACGCTTATATATTTGCGTGTTAAAATTGGTAGATGTAAAATATAGAAAAAGAATTATTGCATAAGGAGGAATACATGAATAATCTATTAGTAGCACAATCCGGTGGACCCACTGTAGCGATTAATGCTACCCTAGTTGGTGTATTACAGGGTGTAAGGTCAAGCACTAAAGTGGACAAGGTGTTTGGTGCAAAGAATGGTATAGAGGGTGCAATTAATGATAATCTTCTTGATTTAAATGAATTAATTAAGGACACACAGGCCTTAGATACACTGACTTATACACCATCCTCAGCACTTGGCTCCTGTAGGTATAAGATGAAGGATTGGAAAGTTGATGACGAGCCATACAAAAAAATCATTGAAACATTCAAAAAACATGATATTAAATATTTTATCTATATAGGTGGAAATGATTCTATGGATACTGTAGATAAGCTTTCAGAGTATTGTAGGATTAATAAATATGATATCAATATAATGGGTGGACCCAAGACTGTCGATAATGACTTGAATCTCACGGACCATTGTCCCGGATTTGGATCAGCTGCTAAATACATTGCAACTACTATTTCAGAGCTGGAAAGAGATATCAATGTATATGATGTCCCCGCTGTAACCATAGTAGAAATAATGGGTAGAAATGCAGGCTGGCTTACAGCTGCTTCATCTTTGGCTAGGGTTAATGGAGGAGCAGGTCCTGACTTGATTTATTTATGCGAAAAGGTTTTTGATTATGATAAATTTATAGAGCATGTTAAGGATAAGCTTAAGGTAAAGCCTGGTCTGATTGTTGCAATCAGTGAAGGCATTAAGGACAGCACAGGTGCATATGTATCTGATACCATGTCCAGTGGTGCTGTGGATAATTTTGGACATAAATATATTGCTGGTTCTGCAAGAGCATTAGAACAGTTGGTTAGGGAGAAGATAGGATGTAAGGTAAGAGCTGTTGAGCTTAACCTGATGCAAAGATCGGCTGCTCATATTGCAAGTGAAACAGATATTATGGAATCACTTATGCTTGGACAGAAGGCATTCGACTGTGCGGTTAATGGTGAGACAGGTAAGATGGCGGCTATTAAGAGATTAAGCGATGATCCTTACCTTGTGGAGTTCGCATCTGTTCCTGTGGGTGAGGTGGCAAACCATGAAAAGATCGTACCTATGGAATGGATTACACCTGAGGGTAACGATGTAACAGAAGAGATGATGGCATATCTAAAGCCTCTTATTGTTGGAGAAACCAACCTAAAATATGAGAATGGAATTCCAAAGCAGTATAAATTATATTAAAAAATTATTTGGGCAAAAATCCTTTTAATGAAGAAAAAATAGCCATGTGAATAAGGCGAATATAACTCATGCATCTATGCAAAAATCGAAGCATGAGTTATATACTGCTTTAAGCAGATGGCTATTTTAATACAAATGATTATTTAAGCCTTATCAATTTGTGCTTTTCTACCAGAATAAATGGTCTTCAATTTTAACAGAGTTTTTCTTTTGGTCATATCCTTTGTTTACTGCAGCCTCATATGCGTTAAAGTAGAGGCGGCTACCGATGTTATTGGCACCTGACAAAGCAGCCTTAGCCGCTTTAATAGTCAAATTCTGTGACTTAGTAGAGTAATTTGCGTATTTATTTAACTGCTTGGCCAAGGAACCACTTTTAGCTACGGTAAACTGACCAGGCTGATATATAACCTTTTCAATAGTGTTAGGATATTTGCTTGATTTTGTGCGGTTAAGAACAACATTGGCAACAGCCAGTTTTCCGTCGTAGCTTTGATCCCCAGCCTCTGCATGGACTAGGCAAGCTAAAAGCTTTAGCTCATCCTGTGTATAGTCCACTTCATCTCTATATTTAACCTCTGTCTCCTTCTTGATTCTTTCTTCTTCCTGTAGCTTTACAAGCTCCTTCTCCTCATCCCTAGAGATAGCCATTTCAAAATCCACAAGTAAATCAACATACTCCCTATTTACATAACCCATAATCCTATCGTCACTAATATCTACCTTTAGCCATTCGTCATAAAGGTCAATTACAGGATAAATCTCATTTTTATACACTACAGTTAACTTATTCGACTCAATGTCAGCTTGTTCCCTTACATTTAGTCCTTCACTATTAATAGAAACCCGTAAAGTGCCATACTTTTCTATTAATTCATCGTCAGGAAGGCCTGTTTTAATATAGTCCTTTAAAATATATCCTTTAACACTACCCGATTCGACATAATACCAGTCCCCGACTGTGTCAAGTATTCTGGCGGCACAATTCCTGTAAAGCTTTCCATTTACTTCGCTTTCAGTAGTCGCCTGATCTCTGATATTTACATAGGATTTCGCTGTAGAAATGCCGATATCAGCATAGGCTGATGGGCTGGTTTCGGGCTTTTTATCCTGGGAGATTACTTCCTCCTTTATGTCTGGTGTACCCACAGTATCCACTGATTCGTCCTGAGTGACTGGAGCTTCGTCTATAAGAGAATGCTCTGATACTGTCGATTCCTCTGTTGGTTCATTCTGGTAGAGATCATCTTCATGGTCTGTTTCTTGATCTGTCAGTGGCTCAGGATTGGCTTCCTCATATATATACAATCGATCACTGGTAGAGGCAACATCACCATGCTTATTGGAAAAAGAATTTAAGCTGGATTCATATGCTGCTTGTGAATCAGTATTATCTTCTCTAATAAGTGGATTTTCATTTGTCTGTTCTTCTCTTTCTTTTAACCTAAAAGTATCAGAGCCAACAAGATTGGAGATCCAAAAGACAGATAAGAACACTATTATTGAAAATATACTTCTTTTAGTTTTCATCATTACACCTTTCAATAGTATATGACTATAATATTGTTTCGGTATTAGTTGCTGGTTTGTACAAGCAAGGATTCAATTAAAGGACAAATATGGTAACAGTATATACATTGTTTGGCTATTTTATTCTATGCCAATAGTTTCTAATTTAATTTTTTTACTAATAATATTTGACACTATCTCAGCCACTTCGGTTGATTTCATCCCTTTGTAATCCTCATAATAAAGAGGCTTCATATAATGAATCTGAACAGTTTGCTTACGTATAGACCCAGTATCAAATGCTTTATAGGAATCTATTAGTACAACAGGAATTATAGGACACTTGGCATTCATAGCACTCTTAAAGCTACCGCCCTTAAATTCTAGTAGTGAATTTCCTTGTCTGGACCTTGTTCCTTCTGCAAATATAAGAAAGTTTTCGCCCTTTTTTACACGACGGGTCATATTCATGATAACCTTCATGGATTGTCTGATATCCTCACGGTCTATAACCTCTGCCTCTAGCATTGTGATTACCTGCTTTATCAGGATGGTGTTTTTAACTTCTTTTTTCATAACTGTAACCAGAGGCTTCTCATGTGTCTGTATAATAGCAAGAGCATCAAATAAACCCTGATGATTTGGAAACATTATATATCCACTTTCGGAGGGGAGATTATCTAGACCAGTTACATGTATTTTAATTCTGCCACGTCGTATTATGATTGGAACGACCTTGTGTAAAAATGCGTATCTGGTGTGTGAATCATATTTTTCTATATTACAAAGCTGATTGATTCTTATGAGCCAGTAGGGCAATACAAATAAGCTTCGAAACACCATCAATAGGATTCTCTTCATATGAGGTCCTTTCTATATATAAATAATCTCAAGACTAAAAGATTTCAAAGCCCTTTAGATGCTTCGAGCGGCTGGGATGCCTTAGTTTTCTAAGAGCTTTAGCCTCGATTTGACGAATACGTTCTCTTGTAACATTAAATTCCTTGCCAACCTCTTCTAGTGTTCTTGTTCTTCCGTCCGTTAAGCCAAAGCGTAGTATTAGGACTCTTTGCTCACGCTCAGTCAGAGTATCAAGAAGCATAGATATCTGGTCTCGAAGTATTGAATATGCTGCGGATTCTTCAGGGCCTATGACATTTTCGTCCTTAATAAAGTCACCAAGATGACTGTCCTCCTCTTCGCCGATGGGAATGTCTAGGGATATAGGGTCAGAGGAGATTTTTAGGACCTCACGAACCTTTTCCACAGTCATATCCATAGCTTCGGCTAGCTCTTGTTCCGTGGGTTCCCTTCCCAGCTCCTGAAGTAGATTTCTGGAGACTCTATATGTTTTATTTATAATTTCAGACATATGGACAGGAATCCGTATGGTGCGACTTTGATCGGCAATGGATCTTGTGATAGCTTGCCTAATCCACCAGGTGGCATATGTAGAGAACTTAAAGCCCTTAGTATAATCAAATTTATCTACTGCTTTAATAAGTCCCAAATTACCTTCTTGAATTAGATCTAAGAATGAAAGCCCTCTTCCTACATATCTCTTGGCAATACTGACTACCAGACGCAGGTTCGACTCTGCCAGTGATTGCTTGGCTGTTTCGTCACCATCCTCAATCCGCTTGGCGAGCTCTACTTCCTCCTCCATCGTTAGCAAAGGATAGTTGCCAATCTCCTTCAGATATAAATGAACTGGATCATCCGAAATAATTATGGAGGGTGACACATCTATAATCTCTTTGGAGGCAGCATCATCTGTTTCCTCCTCATCCAATATCTGTTCTTTATCTTCGCTATCATCCTCGGGGGAGCTTAATACTACAATATTGTAAGCCTCAAGCTTTTCATACAATTTATCAATCTGTTTGTTGTCAAGATTCAATTCATTTATAAAGGTATTTACCTTTTCATCCTTTATTATCCCTTTTTTTCTTTTAGCATATCTAATTAATTCATTGAATTTTTCATCAAAAATATCATGGATAGCCCGTTCATTCATAGAAGTACCTCCATCTTTAGAACATCAAAAATTGCACTAGGTAATATTATAACACATGCTTGTACTTATGAAAATAAGTAAAATTAGTAAATGCAAAATAATGTAAACAATAGCTTATTTATATAAATTAAGGCCATTTTCTAGCTCTAGTTTTATTTTATCCTTTAGGTGAGCAGGACTTAATACCTTGGCTCCCTGTCCAAACTGCAGAACCCACCTGATAAGCTCGTCTGTTACGGCTGTGTTTCTAATAAAAGTAATGCCATCCTCGGCTTCCACGATTTCATCAGCAAGCTCTGACTCATATTCCATTATATATTTGGATGTTTTCTGATCAAAGAGAATAATTATCTCTTCTAATACATTTCCTGACAGATGTATAAATTTTCTTCTGCTCTTATCGGCGTGATAAGCCTCAGGAATCTGAAATTTATCCTCCAGAAGAGTAATCGCTCCCATCCTTGAAACCCTAAAATCTCTTATATCATGACGAAGCTCGCAAAAGCCTACAACGCAAAGAGCGCCGTCATTTATGGATAGCTCATATGGATGGATGACCCGAAGAGTGTCCTCGTCGCTGGCAAAGCTACGGTATGTGATTCTTACCTTTATTTTATTCTGTATGGAATCATGGAGTTTTTTCTCTATCTCTGGATTCAATGAATCGTTTATATAATCATTTGTATTAATAGTAACAAGACCTGTAAAATGCTTTATAAATTCTCGGTTTAAGTTAGTGGTATTATCAAGAAGCCTATGTATCAATTCGTTTGAGCTTCTACCCATAGTCATATATTGGTAAGGTTTAAGAAGCTCCAGCATAAAAGCGAGGGAGATTAGTTCAGGAGAAGTGAAGGTGATGTCTCTTAGTCGAAATTTATCAGCAGTATAGTATGTTTTATTGTTTGTTTTATCCTCTGAGATAAAGCATATGCCAGACAGACTATCAATATCGCGCATTATTGTCTTTTTATCCACTATGACATCCCATTTCGCCAAGGAAGAATGTATATCGTTAATTGTATAGCCCCTTTTGTTCTCTGAAAGCAATAACAAGATGAATATCTGTCTTTCGGTTTGTGCCATATCCTTCATAGCGTTCCCTCCTCTTGTATAATACATTATATCTTGATATATCTTACTATAAAACGGCTTGATATTCAAGAAAGTTATAAAGCTACAGCAAAAACCACCCATCACTCTAGTAGAGAATGAGGGTGGTGAAATTATCCTTGTCCGATGTAAGGCTCAGAATGAGTATTAATTTAGATTAGTAGATGCATCCTTATGGAGATTGTTTAGCTTTCGCATCTCATATATGATGAATATTCCTGTTAATAAGGAGGAGGTGATATCTGCCAAGGGAGCTGCAGATATGAGTCCATCTAGGCCGAAAAACTTAGGTAATATAATCAAGGCTGGAATTAGTATCAGTACCTGTCTTGAAAGACCAAGGAATGCTGAATGCTTTGGCTTACCAACTGCCTGAAAATAATTTGAAGATACAATTTGAAATCCAATGACAGGTAAGAACATTAAGTTTCGTTTTACTGCCTTAACACCAAACGCTATTAGTTCGGGATCTTTCTTATTAAAAAGGTAGACAAGCTGTTCAGGAAATAGACGCGTAGCTATCCATCCTATTACAACAATCACAGTCGCAAATATAACTGCCATATGATAGGCGCGTTTCACCCGGTCAAACTTCCGGGCGCCATAATTATATCCGATAATAGGCTGAACTCCTTGGTTAATACCAAAGATAGGCATTATCATTAAGGTAACGACACTATTAACAATACCCATTCCAGAGACGGCTACATCTCCTCCATAAGTATTAAGGCCCTTATTCATTATAAAGTTAAGGACACTTGATGCGATTTGCATAGCAAAGGGGGCTGCTCCCAAAGTTAGTATTTTAGAAATATAAGCTGGTTTTAACTTCATATATGAAAGCTTTAATTTTAGAAAACTTTTACCCCTCATAAAATACGATATTACCCATATAGCGGATACCGCCTGAGAAATTATAGTAGCAAAGGCTGCACCCTTCATTCCCCATTTAAAGACAAAGATAAAGATAGGGTCTAGGACTATGTTTATGACTGCCCCGATTAACATAGTATTCATGGCAACTTTAGGATTTCCCTCAGAACGAATAAAGTTGTTCATGCCCATTCCTACTGACTGAAACACTGCTCCAAAGAGTATAATGCTCAGATAATCCTTAGCATATGGAAGTATATCCTCGCTAGTATCCATTAGTCTAAGAACTGGCTCCATAGTTATCAGGCCTATCACGGTTAATGCTAAAGAGGTTGCAATCAATAGAACAAAGGCATTGTTAAAAATCCCTTCTGCCTCTTCCTTTCTGCCTTGGCCAAACCGAATGGCTACCAAAGAATTTGCACCTACACCAATCAACATAGAAAAGGCCATCAGAACCAGCATAATAGGAAAGGACACAGTGATACCACCTATTCCTAAGGAACCGACACCATGACCAATATAGATTCTATCGACTACATTATATAAGGCGTTAACCAGCATTCCTATTATAGCAGGAATTGAAAACCTGATAATTAATTTTAATATACTTTCTTCCCCAAGCTGCTTAGATTTGTCCATGATTTCACTCCTACTGTAATGTTTGTAATTTGTTTTTGTATCTTTATAATTAAGATGCTCGAAATATAACTTGTTAAGTATACAAGCAGTATAAGCAAAAGTCAACGTTTTGAACCTCTCAGGACTAAAGTCGAGATTCCTGCTTCAGCGAACTTGCTCTAAACATCAGAGACTTACGATTGGTACCAGGTACCGATTGATGAAATATATTTGGTACCTGGTACCGATATGGGTAACGATGTGATACAAATTTTATTTTTTCCTTGACAACTTCATGTGAAAACCGTATAATCATTTAGCGTGCGTCTTGCATGCAAATATTTTTTAATGCTTATTTTGAAGAAATAACAACCACAGAACTATTTTATTGAATTCACAGGAGGTGAAAAATTAATGCCTACATTTAACCAGCTAGTGAGAAAGGGCAGAAAGACAGTTGCTGAAAAATCCAATTCTCCTGCTTTGCATAAGAGTTTTAACTCTTTGAACAAGAGAACAACGGATGTATCCTCACCACAAAAAAGAGGTGTATGTACAGCTGTTAGAACTGCAACACCGAAGAAGCCAAATTCAGCTCTTCGTAAGATTGCCAGGGTTCGTCTGTCCAACGGTATCGAGGTAACAAGCTATATCCCAGGTGAAGGACACAACCTTCAGGAGCATAGTGTTGTACTGATTAGAGGTGGAAGGGTTAAAGACTTACCCGGAACCAGATACCATGTTGTCAGAGGTACACTTGATACGGCAGGCGTTGCCAACAGAAGACAGGCACGTTCCA
>CAZODB010000096.1:4166-8437 GCA_964578425.1 uncultured Herbinix sp. | reverse complement strand
ACCTGCTTGTGGTCCTTGTTAAAGAGCACAAGAAACAAGGGTTTTCGTGAGTTTCGCATTTATATAAGTGTAGAAGCCCGTGACTTCAGTCATGGGAGGTTCACAGAAAGGCTTGGTGGATAACCATATGGATATAAGGCAGGAGATAGATAGCTTACGAGAGCTGATAAAATATCACAATGATAGGTATTATAATCAGGATGATCCTGAAATTTCTGACTATGAATATGATATGCTTAGTGTCAAGCTTAGAAAGCTTGAGGAAGAGCATCCCGAATATAAAAGTGAAGAGTCCCCCATCCAAAAGATTGGTGGTGCGGCGAAAAGAGAAGCAGGGGTCCTTGTTAAGCATAATGTTCCTATGCTTAGCCTACAGGATGTATTCTCAAAGGAAGAGGTATATAGCTTTGTAGAGAAGATTCTAAAGGAAAGAGAAGACACAGTATTCGTAGTCGAAAGAAAGATTGACGGACTGTCCGTATCCTTGCGGTATGAGGACGGGCATTTTGTTATGGGCGTTACCAGAGGTGACGGCATTAATTACGGTGAAGATGTCACTGGTAATATTAGAATGATTAAGGATCTTGTTGGTTCACTAAAGGAACCTCTACCCTATATTGAAGTTAGGGGCGAGGTATATATGAGATTCGAGGATTTTAATAAAGTAAATGAGAAGCTTGAGGCAGAGGATAAAAAAGTATTTGCTAATCCCAGAAACTGTGCTGCAGGAACCCTAAGGCAGCTGGATTCACAGGTAGTAAAGGAAAGAAAGCTATCTCTTTTTGTATTTAATGTACAGGATTCTAGAGGTGCTGATTTTAGTAGTCATTCTGAAAGCTTAGAGTGGCTTAAAAGACAGGGGATTAAGGTTATCGAAGACTATAGGCTATGTAGAACTGCCGACCAGGTATGGGAGGCTATAACCCATATAGGGGAAGCCAGAGGAAGCTATGCCTATGATATAGATGGTGCGGTGGTTAAGGTTGATAGTCTATCTGATAGAGAGCATTTTGGAGCAACCTCCAAGGTGCCCAGATGGGCGGTAGCCTACAAATACCCTCCAGAGGAAAAAGAAACTGTTTTAAGGGATATAAGACTTTCAGTAGGAAGGACAGGAAGGATTACTCCGACTGCTATCTTTGATGCGATACATCTTTGTGGGACCAGTGTGGAGAGAGCTACGCTTCATAATCAGGATAGAATTGACGAGCTGGATGTAAGAATTGGAGATAGGATAGTTGTCAGAAAAGCCGGCGAAATCATACCAGAGATTCTATCGGTGGTGAAAGAAAAGCGACCTGAGGATGCTCTACCCTACAGTATTCCTTTAGTGTGTCCATCCTGTGGTAGTGCTGCTGTAAGAGATGAAATCCTGGTAGATATAAGATGCAATAATCTAAACTGTCCAGCCCAGCTTACCCAGCACATATTGAATTTTGTTGGAAGAAATGCTATGGATATTAAGGGATTTGGAGAAGCATATATAGAGGCTCTAGTTAAGGAAGGCTATGTGAAGGATATAGCAGATATATTCTATCTGGATAGGTATCGTAATGAGATGATTGAAAAGGGCTTAATTGGTAGAGAGAAGAATACCGATAAGCTGCTTGCTATAATAGAGAGAAGTAAGACCAATGATATAGACCGCTTAATCACAGGATTTGGTATTCGTAATATTGGCCGTCAGGCTGCATATGAGCTTATGAGTTACTTTAAATCAATAGACAGGCTTAGGGAGGCTTCATATGAGGAGCTGATTGCTGTAAAGGATATGGGTGATATAAGTGCTAGGGCTATCCTAGAATTCTTCTCAAATCCTGATAATCTAAATATATTGGCCAGGCTTGAAGAGGCTGGAGTGAATTTTACATGGACCGAAGAGCTTTCTGATGTAAATGGAAGCTTATCCGGGCTTACTCTTGTTATTACAGGAACACTTCCTTCCATGGGGAGGACGCAGATGGAGGAATTAGTGAAAAAGTATGGCGGTAAGGTATCGGGAAGTGTCTCCAAGAATACAGATTATCTTATAGCTGGTGAAAATGCAGGTAGTAAACTTATTAAAGCGCAGCAGCTGGGTGTAAAAGTACTATCAGAGGATGAGCTTCTGGAGATGCTTGAGAGTTAGGAAAGGGATAATATGATTACATTTAAAGAAATAAAAGAGAATGAGGCTATAAAAACATATATTATACAAGCGGACAAGTCACTTTCAGCCCTTGGGTATACAGAGCATAGTCTAGCACATGTATCAAAGGTTGCAGATGTTGCTAAGTATATTCTTGAGACTCTTAATTATCCACAGAGTGATGTGGAGCTAGCTCAGATAGCATGCTATATGCATGATATTGGCAATATAGTAAATAGGGAAGAGCATGCTCAAAGCGGAGCTGTTATGGCCTTTCGTTTACTTGATCAGCTTGGGGCAACACCGGAGGAAAATTCTAAGGTGATTGCGGCCATAGGTAATCATGATGAAGGAACTGCTGTTCCTGTAAGTGCAATTGCTGCGGCCTTAATTCTAGCAGATAAAACCGATGTTAGGAGAAGTCGTGTTCGAAACCAAGACCTTCCCAGCTTTGATATCCATGACCGAGTAAATTATGCAGTGGAGGATTCTCATATTGAAATAATAAATAATGAAATATTTAGGCTGGCTCTTACTATAGACACTACCATAAGTCCTGTTATGGATTATTTTGAGATTTTTCTTAATCGTATGCTGCTATGCAAAAGAGCTGCCAATAAATTAGAGATTGAGTTTGAATTAATAATCAACAATCAAAAGGTTTTATAGAATATCACAAATCAATGAGGACATACTGGAAATGCTAATAACTATAGGTTGATTTATTAAATCAACCATGTTATTATAAAATTCGTCTACGTAAAATTATGCAAGGTTGGTGATTTAATATGCCTATTAAGGTTCAAAGTGGTTTACCCGCAAAAAGGGTATTAGAGGATGAGAATATATTTATAATGGATGAAACCAGGGCGCTAGAACAGGATATTCGCCCGCTCCAGATTGCGATTTTAAATTTGATGCCTAATAAAGAGGATACAGAGGTTCAGCTTCTACGCAGCCTTTCCAACACACCGCTACAGGTTGATATAACATTTCTAACAACAGGCACTTATGTGGGTAAAAATACACCCACTAGCCATCTGGATCAGTTTTATCTTACATGCAAGGATGTATATAACCGTAAGTTTGACGGACTTATTATTACTGGAGCCCCTGTTGAACTAATGGAATTCGAGGAGGTAACATATTGGGACGAGTTGACAGAGATCATGGAATGGTCAAAAGCTAATGTAACCTCTACATTACATCTTTGTTGGGGAGCGCAAGCTGGGTTATTTTATCATTATGGAATACAAAAAAAGAAGCTTGATAAGAAAATGTTCGGAATATTCGAGCATAGAGTTCATCAACGTAGAATTCCTTTTGTCCGTGGTTTTGATGATGTGTTTTATGCACCTCATTCCAGATACACTACCGTATTATCAGATGATATCCTAAGGAATGATGAGCTGATGATTTTAGCTGAATCTGAAGAAGCGGGAGTATTTATTGCTATGGGAGGAGACGGTAAGCAGTTTTTTATAATGGGACATCCTGAATACGACAGGGTATCATTGGATAAGGAATATAAAAGAGACATTAGCAAGGGTCTAGATACAGAGCTTCCTGTTAATTATTATTCAGCAGACGACTCAGAAAAGCGACCGAATCTGACATGGCGTGCTCATGCCAATATCATGTATACGAACTGGCTGAATTATTATGTTTATCAAGTGACACCTTACGAATTATAAGGATGGAGTTGGTAGTAATCAGAGTAACACCTTATGAATTATAAGGCTGGAGTTGGTAGTAATCAGAGTAACACCTTATGAATTATAAGGTGGGCTAGGCAGTAATCATAGGGGCTCCGTATGAACCTTAAGGAGGAACCTTATAATTATCAAGGTGACATCTTGTGAACTACGATGGAATATGATATTTCCTTAGGTGATGACTCAGGAACTCGAAGGTATATGGCTATAGATGGAGCTAGGGTATAGGATGTATAGTTTTGGATATACGATGGGGGAATAGTATTATGAAATGGTTCGACTTAATACAAAGTGAATCGAATCTAATGTTAATATCTATTATTGTGGTTGCTTGTTTATGTATCATGATAATGGGTGTTTTATTGCATTGTAAATTAGATAATAAAAAGAAAACAGCTAAATCAGCATCTGAGCTGAACATACTAACG
>CAZODB010000096.1:0-4066 GCA_964578425.1 uncultured Herbinix sp. | reverse complement strand
ATTAGATAATAAAAAGAAAACAGCTAAATCAGCATCTGAGCTGAACATACTAACGAATAGCATCTGTGCAGGCATTGTACATTTCATACCTGAGGATTCTTGTAGAATTTATTATGCCAGTAAAGGATTATATGAATTATTAGGATATAGTAAAAAGGAAG
Organism: uncultured Herbinix sp.; assembly: GCA_964578425.1. Taxonomy (GTDB): domain Bacteria; phylum Bacillota; class Clostridia; order Lachnospirales; family Lachnospiraceae; genus Mobilitalea. The sequence continues at coordinate 3,905 of CAZODB010000096.1, read as the reverse complement.
CAAGAGAGAGTAGCAAATACATTATGGATTATATATATAAGAAGGATAGGGATTTGTTTTTAGAGACCATTCAGAATTACGAAGGGAATTCTATTAACTCTGAGATTCGTCTTCTTAAGAAGAACAAGGAGGTAATATATTGTCTTATAAATGGAAATTATACTCTCACTAAGGATGGAAGTAGGTCTATCTCTGCTGTTATAGTTGATATTACAGAACAGAAGAAAATGCAGGAAACGCTTAGAATGGACAGGGAGCGTTATAGGATTGCCTCTGAACTTTCTCATGATGTATTATTTGAATATTATGTAGAAGCAGACGAAATGGTGTATACTGACAAATACATGGAGCTATTTGGAAGAGATCCTGCTATATCAGATTATGTGAAAGAATTCCTCAATCGCAAGGATTTGATCCATCCTGATGACTATGGTGTATTTTTAGAGTACTGTAGCACTTTGGTTGAGGGTAAGGAGTTTGTTAAAGTAGAGTGTCGAGTGAAGGATCGCCATAGTAATTATATTTGGTGTCAGATGATGGGTAAGACCATCTATGATGAAGAAAACAGACCAAGCCGTATCATTGGCAAAATGGTTAATATTGATTATCAAAAGCGGGAAATGGATTCGCTTGAATATAAGGCGACAAGAGACCCCTTAACAGGAGTCTATAACAGGGAAGTTACTATTAAGAAAATCGAAAAATATATCAATGGCAATAAGAATGGAAGACATGTATTGATGTTCATTGATTTTGATGACTTTAAGAAGGTAAATGACAATTATGGTCATCTTCTTGGAGACAAGGTTCTTACACATGTGACAGAAAGTATAAGGGGTGTATTTACAGAGGGTGAAATAATAGGTAGAATCGGTGGAGACGAGTTCGTGGTATTTATCGGATATCTTGAAGACAATAGAGCCATTATGAGAAAAGCAGATTCACTAATTAAAGCCCTTAATACAACCTATGTAGGTGATAAATGTGAAATATCAGTATCAGGCAGTGTAGGTATAGCCACCTATCCTGAGGAAGGAATTCACTATGAACAGCTAATACAATGTGCTGATAAGGCTATGTATCATGTTAAGAGCAAGGGGAAGAATAGCTATATGCTCTATAGCCATAGTCCTGACCTTTAATTATAATTATATAGACTTAAAATCCAGTCGTGAAATGGTGTCGGTTATAATAAAGAGTATTAGACATATCACGCAGAACAACAAGCAGAAGGATAACAGAAAAATAGCCTGATGTATCTGCGTTGTTTTATATAGATATTGATACACCTTGTTTAATATAAAGCCTGACATAGCCACTATTATTCCAGGCTTTAACAAGCTATTAACAGCGTCAAAATTAAAATGTATATTACGAATAATATATATGGAATCCATGATGGTTACTATGAGCTGTCCGATTAACAAAGCAGTAAGATATCCACCTATACCATTATGCGGTATCAGAATAATGATAATTAGGATCTTGGCAATTGTTCCTACGATTGAATTTACAAATGTAATGTGAGCCTTTCCAAGACCGTTAATTATGCTTCCCAATGTAGTACCTATGTATATTAGTGGACAAATCCAAGCTAGTACTATAAGATAGTTTCCTGCTTCCTCGCTATTAAATATTCTAATTCCAAGATCATTGCCGAAGAAAAGAAATATGCCTATGCTCATAATGCCTATTATTAAGCTGTATTTTATAGAGACGGAAGTGGTCCTTCCTATCATTTCATTATTATCCATGGCTTGAGCCTCCGATACCGTAGGAAGAAGCAGTACTGCCAATGAGTTTATTATTGCGGTAGGAAACATTATAAAGGGTATAGACATACCTACTAATGTTCCATAGCTACTTAACGCATCACCTGTACTAAGGCCGGATCTCCGAAGCATAGTTGGTATAAGTACAGCCTCTACACTATGAAGGATATTTATTAACAGGCGATTCGTAGATAAGGGGACGCTTAATTTTAATATATCATTTAGTATATCCTTTCTCCTTAGGCTCCCGGTATTGGTATCTGGTCCGGGATATAGCATAGCTTTTGGAGATTTCGTTATGAATAAAGAGATAAAATTATATAAACTGGAAGCAATTTCTCCGATAACCAGTCCAAGAACGGCCATCTCGCAGGTTACCTTAAAATCACCTTTACCCACCGTAAATGCAGCGATATACACTATAGCGACACGAATTATCTGCTCGAGTAGCTGTGTTGAAGCCGGTATGCCGGCTTTTTTTAGTCCATAATAATATCCGTTAATGCATGAGGTGATACCACAAAAAGGGAATACAAAGGCCAGGATTCTTAAAGAGGAAGCAGTTCGCGGCTCCAACAAAAAGTGTAATGCAACAGAATTGGAAAATCTATATAAAAGTAAAGACAATATTAAGGCTAGAGAAAATGAAAGGAGTAAACCCATCCCCAATATTCTCCTGATGTTTTTGTGATTTCTCTTTCCCATCTCAGATGCAATTAACCTAGATATGGCGGTTTGAATTCCTGTGGCATAGATAGTGAATGCTATACCATAGACAGGAAACACTAGCTGGTATATACCCAACCATTCTGTTCCCATAACCTTAGATAAAAATATTTTGTACAAAAATCCAATTACTCTGGTGATGAATCCCGCTAGAGTGAGAATTAGTGTTCCCTTAAGAATATTGCTTCTGCCAATATGCTTGCTTCCTGATATAGCTGCTTGCCTAACCTTCACATTAGTTACCCCGTCAGTCTCTTCTCTATTAATATATTTGAATAAGCATGAACTTATGAACAACTCATTTTTTATGTTGACAATTCCTTCAAGTGATGATATATTTAATACCGAGTAATTTAATAGGAATTAAAACAGTGGGATATGAAAGAGCAATGACCCATGGACTGATTTCTTGGAACTTAAGACTGATTCGAAGTTTACTAATAGAATGGAGAATAAGTATGAGATTAACAACAAAAGGAAGATATGGATTAAGAGCAGTAGTGGACCTGGCGGTTAATACGGATGATGAAGCAATAGCCTTAAGCCGTATTGCCGAAAGACAGGGAATATCCATGAATTATCTGGAACAGCTTGTCGCAAGACTTAGGAAATCAGGAATTGTAAATGGAATCCGTGGAGCCCAGGGTGGATATGTACTGGCTATGCCTGCTGAGGAGATATCTGTAGGTGATATTTTGCGCGCCTTGGAAGGGGACCTAAGTCCTGTGGATTGCTATGAGCTAAACAGTAATGATACACCTTGTGACAACTCGGATATATGTGTAACAAAATATGTGTGGAAGCGTATAAGTAATAGTATAAATGATGCAGTGGATGGAATTATGCTCTCTGACCTTGTAGCAGAAAGCAAGAGAGTTCAAGCAGTTACAGGTATAAAGCAAGAGAACCATACTAAGCAGACCTGCTAATATTCGTGATAAGCGGATTAGTCCTTTTGAGGCATAATGCTTATGAGTTCTAATACGCTTTCTATATAAATAATTGGTAAAGCCAAGGAGATGACTACATGGAAAAGAAGATATATCTTGATAATGCGGCTACTACAAAGACAAAGCCAGAGGTCGTAGACGCTATGCTACCTTACTTTAGTGAGCTGTATGGAAATCCATCCAGTGTATATGAATTTGCCTCTCAGAATAAAAAGGCACTTGACAAGTCCAGACTAATCATAGCTAATGCTATAGGTACAGAGAGTGCGGAGGTTTATTTTACTGGGGGAGGAACAGAAGCAGATAACTGGGCGCTTATAGCAACCGCAGAAGCTTATGAGAATAAAGGAAAGCATATTATAACATCTAAGATAGAGCATCATGCAATCCTGCATACTTGTGAATATCTTCAAAAAAGAGGCTATGAAGTAACCTATGTTGATGTGGATGAGGAGGG
>CAZODB010000095.1:0-8438 GCA_964578425.1 uncultured Herbinix sp. | reverse complement strand
ACAACATAAAATCTATAAGGTACCATGTCTGCATCGTAGCTTTTTCTGAATTTGACTGTTTTATCTGAAAATGATAATAGCTCATATGAAAGTAGACCTTTATTATATTCGGACAAAGTCAAATCTCTCATATATTCATCTAGATACTTTTCTACCTCTTCCCTGGTAAACCCAACAATGTCTCCGGGTGGATTTTGCTCTGATTCCGAAAGGGTGCCTTCCTTGCGATCGTAAATCTCAAGTAGATAATTTGTGGTAGGCAAAATAACTGGATTCGGTAAAACTCCCGCAGATACGATTTCATCCGAATCCGTGTCCTCACCTTCTTCAATATCTGCCACCTTAATAGGTGTAGGATTATTATGAAGAGCTGCAAATTCATCAGACTGCTCTATTGCTCTTTTATTAAATTGTCTTAAAGCATGTTGATAGCTTAAATAATAACATCCGCTAAAAAAAACTGATAAGGTTAAAATACTTAATGAATAAATATATGCCTTTTTGAGCTTCATAGAACCACTCCTTTGGCATATATTCTATCCATCATTTACATTATTATACATTTAACAAATATATTATAGGATATCTAGTTTTTATCCTTATCCTTTCAAAATATGTGCCCATTTAAAGAAGCGAATAATAATATCACCCTTTGGTAAATCCTCAAGCTCTTCCTCGTTAACCCCCTTCATTAGTATGAGTAAAATGAAATATACTATAACAGCTACCAACATAGATATAACTGTGGCAAATGTATTACTTCCTGTCCATTTATGAAGCCCTAAATGTACAAAATATATTATTATACCCATACCAGCTGCGCTGACAGCAGGAATAAGAAAGGTCTTCATAATTTCCTGCTTGTATTCCAGGTATTTCTCTATAGATATCCAGTTCAGAATAGATACCACCAAGGCAAATGTTACATTTCCTATAACCAATGAATATCCACTTAAGGAGGTGTATTTTAACAAAAAGTATAATAAAACCACATGAAAGCCTAAGGAAATGGATGAATTAATTACAGGAACTCTAAGTCTATTAATTCCCTGTAATATGGCAGTAGTTACAGTTGACAATGAATAGAATACGATAGCTATTGCACCTAGCTTAATATAATTTGCATCCAGCTGATTAGATCCAGGGAAAAGCATAGTAAGTATGGGATATGCCAATACACCCATTCCAACAGCTGAAGGAATGGCTATTATCATATTGAACTTGATAGCCACATGGGTTTTGTTTCGTATTACACCGTCCATCCCCCTTACTTTAGCCGCAGTAATGCTAGTTACAATGGCTGCTCCTATGGCAGTTGCTATAGCAACAGGGACATTAGATAGGTTACGATATTTATTATTGTAGATTCCTAGTAGGATTCTAATGTTTTCAATAGTATATAAGCCTCCAGGGTCCGCATTATTAAATACAGTGTTATCAAAATAAGTAACTTCCTTCGTAGCCATAATATTTCCAAACATTGCATTATCTATTACACCACTTATATGGTATACAGTCTGACTTAGAATTATAGGAGATATGGTTATAATCAGCATTTTGAAAATATCTTTATAGGAATCAACATATGTATTTCTATCATTATTAATCTGACGACGTAATAGAGGTCTATATATGAAATAGACAAAGACCAGAAATAATAATCCAACTATAGCTCCTATTAGAGTGCCTAGGGTTCCTCCTGCAGCCCCATATGCGGCTACATTTACCGAAGCACTGAAGCTCTTCATAAAGTAATATGCTGCAGCCACACTAACTACAGCATTTATGATTTGCTCAATCACCTGTGATATGGCAGTGGGGATCATAGTGCTCTTTCCTTGATAAAAACCGCGAAAGACGCCCATTATAGAAAAGACAAATAAAGTAGGAGCCAATACCTTAAGGGGAAGTATTATATTCTCATCATTATTAATAACCGTAGCAAAAAAATCAGCTCCAAAAAACACTATCAAGAATGCCACTAATCCGACGACAAAGGCAAAGCCCATGGCACATACAAATATACGATAAGTATTCCGGTGTTCTCTTGTAATACTTTTAGCAGCCACTAGCTTAGACACAGCCAATGGTAGGCTGTAGGAGGATAAAATTAATGCTAAGCCATATAATTCATAAGCAATTGAATATAAGCCCATACCCTCGTCCCCGATTATTCTTGTCATGGGTATGCGATAAACTAAACCGATAATACGCACAACCAGAGAAGCAACAGCCAATATACTGCCCTGAATCAAAAATTGATTTCCTCTTCTTTCTGTATCCATGTTCCTCTCCTTTTATCACTTGGTATAAACTCTTATTCTATAACAACATCCTTAGTACTATTGTTTGGAAACACCGCAATATAGGTCTTTCCGGGATTTATAATAAGTTCTACACCTGAAGCATCATAATATCTCATCCATTTTTTCTTCTCGTTTTTCTTCCAACTAATATCTATCTTTTTACCATTTGTAATATAATAACCACTTCCTTGGGCATCCTCTATATCCATGGTTTGATAGCCGTTCTTATCAATGTTCCACTCCTTAACGAATTGAACAATTATGTTTTTGAATGCCAGCTGTTGTCCTGTATTGGAATCCTTATGAATCTCACCAAATTGAGATCGTAGGTATTCCTTCTTGACCTGATCATATTCAAAGTAGGGCTTATTATAGGGATATTTAATAGATATCTTATTACAAGCTATTCCGTTTTCCAGATCAGTATCCTCTTCATAGAAAACATAATGAGGCTCTGCATCCAGGTTACGCTCCGTCTTATACTTCTTTTGATTTATACCCGCTTGAATTTTATCCAGACCTGTAAACGCATTATGCGGAGCCTTCATACTCTTGTCACGATAAAATACTGTGCTTCCGATACCTGTTTCGCCGTCAAGATTGTTAATTCCAAGATTCTTAAGCTTTGAAACGGCATATTTTGTTTTCCCATAATGAATATATATTGCATCATATTCATCTGCAAAGCTGGCAAAATAATGTCTAGAGCTTCGTACAGATCCTATTCTGTCTCCGGTGAAATTCTCCCCAATAGCTAGAAATCTAGTAATCCCACCCTCAACAAGAGCTTCATATAATATATCTGCTTGTCCAATTCCCCATTGATTTCTTACAGATTTAAAATTACTTAGCTGTATGGCATAAGGTCGTTTGTTTCCTATATCTATAGGTATCCAGAGTCCAGTGAGGCTACTTCTCATTTCTCCCTCATGGGTTTCTTCAGGCTCTGGTTCCATAGTAGGCTCCGGTGTAACCATCTGTGACGGTGTAGGTTTTTTATTACCTTGGTACTCCTGGATTATATTGTCATATATAGGCTCTTTCTTCTTTTTACAACCTATCATAGCAATTAATACTATTACTATAAGAAGAATTATTCCTGTGAATTTTTTCATGTAAATTACCTCTCCAAGCATTATCTATATATTTGTAATCTATCTAATACTTCTTTCTGCTTGTTTTCCATTTGAATTCTATCCTGGTCAGACATATGATCAAATCCCATAAGGTGTAACATACTATGGGCAGTTAAAAATGCGATTTCTCTTGTAATAGAATGTCCGTATTCTTCTGCTTGAAGAAGGGCTCTTTCTACTGATATGACAATATCACCAAGTAACAGCTCTCCTGTTTCAGGATTAAAATTCTCACCTAATCTATCCTCTATATCAGAAAAATCACCTGCAACTGTATAAGATGCTGCAGGAAATGAAAGCACGTCAGTAGTTTCGTCTATCCCTCTAAATTGCTTGTTTATTTCTTTTATTTCATTGTCATCTGTAAGTAAAATACTGATTTCAGTTTCATATGGACAGTCCACATAATCAAGACATTCTCGGATTACACTTTCAATTAGTTTGTCATAATCAATATTAACTTGCCTTGTAGCCTCATATTCTAAATGAATTGTCAAAAAAATATCCTCCTTTAATACTTAGCTCTTGGCCTTAGATATTCATCTTAGCTATTTGCCTTAGCTCTTGGCCTTAGCTTTTCATCTTAGCTTTTCGCCTTAACTCTTGGCCTTAGCTATTCGCTTTAGATTTTCTATACTCATCTTGATAGAATTCCTTTAATAGTCTAAAATCCTTAACAGATAATCCTGAATCATCAAAGGTTCCTTTGTCCATTCTCATTCTAAATATATTGTCAATTATCTTATCAGATGTATACTTTCCCTTTTCTGATTTCACTATGTATTCAATGGTAGATGCCACATTATCTGACAACATAACTATGGATGATTCAATAGATGTGGGCTTATCATGCCTAATACTATGCTGCTTGAGTATTAGCTTTAACTCTTCAGGAAAGCCATAGTCATCAGCAAGCTTTAGGCCTTCATCAATATAATTTTTACTAATAATTTTCCCAAGCTCATGATAATAGCCGCCTGCTCTAGCTAATGCTTCATTAGCACCAATAACCTTAGCAGCCCGTCCAGATAAATCTCCGATTAATATAGAGTGCTTATAAAGAGCTGTAGAATACTCTTTAATCCTTAAAAACAGCTCATTATCCTCGGAAAGTAATAGTTCATAGCTTGTTCTTATATTTCTATCAGATAAAACAGAAGCATTCTCCATCAGATCATCATTATCTAGCAATATACTCCCCCTGTTATCAGAGTCTAATACCCTTATATCTGAATGGTTTATAGCATGTTCTGTGGTAGGACTATGTCTACTATTAATCTTATCATATATGAGAGACAATAAAAAGGCGGTAACAAGTACCGCTAAGATACTAAATAAAGATGCCAAATAATTCGAATTAGTGTTTTCCTCTATAAGAAAATTATTCATAAGAAATGCTAAAGTAATATTAGATGATAATAATATAATTGAAGAGTATACTACAGTAGATTTATTTCTTAATGAGCTTGATAGTAAAGAGAACAGTATACCCATAATCAAAATATGAATAATAGCTTCCGGTCTAGGTTCTAGTGTTATGCCTAGTAAAAAAGTATGATTAAAGTACACTAGAAGTCCTAGCTTACTGTCAATCAGCATAGCGATAATAAGTCCACCAATCATCCAAAAACTATAGATATCAGGGCTTTCTTTAAGCATTATAAGTATTATAGGTATTATGTTAAAAATCAAAATAATGTTTTTTGAAAATTTAATATCAGAAATATTAATCTGCATACGCATATAAAACATCAAGGCTGTAGTTAGTAAAAAAATCAATATACTAATCTTTATAAGTAATAATAAATCCATATTACTTATAAAGCCTGTAATAAATATAGATAATATAGAAAGCAAGGGTAAAATACTTATGAATAATATATTCGCTGTATTATTTTTGTTTTTTACCACAGCTCTAGTATCATCATCGCTTATGCTTATTAATTCCTTATCTCTTTTCATATCGATTACTCCTGATTTTTTCTGCTTTAATTCCCTTTTTTATCTTAGAATATCCCTTCTGTCCCTGTGTTGTCCTCTCATATTGTTTCTGCCTATCCTCAAAAGCATCATAAGCTTTTACTATCTTCTGAACCAGAGGGTGCCTCACAACATCCTGTCCGGTCAAATAAGCAAATCCAAGATCGTCTATTTTACTAAGAACCTTAATAGCCATATCAAGTCCAGATGTTACGCCTCTTGGAATGTCCTTCTGGCTTAAGTCACCAGTAACTACCACCTTAGATCCATAGCCTATTCTTGTAAGGAACATCTTCATCTGTGCAGGTGTCGTATTCTGAGCCTCATCTAATATAATAAATGCATTGTCAAGTGTCCTTCCTCGCATATAAGCCAGTGGTGCCACCTCAATAAGGCCTTTTTCTGAATTCTTTATAAAAGCCTCGGGTCCCATGATTTGATGGAGGGCATCATAAAGAGGCCTAAGATATGGATCTACCTTGCTTTGAAGATCACCAGGGAGAAAGCCCAGCTTTTCTCCCGCTTCAATCGCAGGGCGTGTAAGTATAATTTTGTTTACCTCATCATTCTTAAATGCCGTTATAGCCATAGCCATAGCAAGATAGGTCTTACCAGTACCGGCAGGACCTATTCCAAATACAATCATTTTTTTACGGATCTGATCTACATAGCTCTTTTGGCCAATAGTCTTAGGTTTTATAAGCTTGCCGTTTACCGTATGACAGATTAGATCCTTGTCTATTTCAACAATTTCTTTCTCTTTCTGCTCAAAGACTAGGGATAGTGCATAGTTGACCTGCTGTTCTGTAGTGTTATTACCTCTCTTAGAAAGCTCTAAAAGCTGTAAAAAAACACTTTTTGCTTTAGTCACATCCTCTGCATTTCCTACAAGCTTAATTTCGTCGTTCCGCTCTATTATAGTAACATTTAATGTCTTTTCAATTATCTTTACATAGCTATCAAAGTCACCAAAAATATTCTTTTTATGCTCTATGGGTATGTCAATTATCGTCTCCGTTATGCTCATCAGTCTGACTAATCCTCCACTCACTCTCATTAACTATCTTGTATTCCCAGGCCGCTTCCTCGACAAGTATTGGTCCCTGAGCTTTACATGAATTCTTATTAATATCTATTGTAACATTATTTCTGTAAATATAAACTTCATTTTCAGTTAATTTATCAAGATATGTTCTTAGTCTATCCTTTGCCTTATTAATTGCCTCATCATTTGTATATATGTTCTTCTGTTCTATATATTCTCGTATGGTCATAGTTCCATATTGAAAGGGCAGGTAAAAGGAATCTGTAATATGGGTAGTGTTTTCGTCTACAATTATATCATACATACTATAGGAATATCTAGGATTATATAAATATATTTTCCGTCCAAACAGTATAATATAATAGCCTTTTTTCTTTTGATCGGTGTAAATTCGCTTAGTATAAGTCAATGGAAAGGAATCCTTGTAATCGTAATAAGATCTACACACTATGTCTGCACTGGCTATTACCGGCTTCTTGTCAAGGGTAACACCAAAATCATCAATCACCTCTAATACTCCTGATACCAATATATCCCCTTTTCTCACTACATCACCAGGCCTTACTAATGGTGTACCCGTTCTTGTTATTATCTCCTTAATTACAGCATCCTTAGATGCTATAATATGACTGGGGGCTGTAGCTTGGACTAAAGGTGTAGGCATATTGGTTTCTGTTATTTTAATCAATAGCCTGGTTCCTTTTACCTCGGCAGATACCCATCCTATATCTTCATAAGCTAGCCGTATATCCTCTTCTATTTTACTGCCATCTATTGTCTTTTTCTTAACACCAGCTTTAATGTCATTAATGGCAAGAAATTTTAATATTGCTTCTGGTGTATGCCTTGAACCTCCTATGATACTTATATCCCAAATATATAGTGACATAATATAAACCAGTATTATACATATAAAAAAACCTATAAAAAAACCTTTTTTTCTTTTGTTTCTATGTAGAAAAAAGGGCAGTCCATTTTTTTTATTAATTTTTGGAATTAATTTGGTCTTTCTAAAAATTGGTTTTAACTTTTTATAATTTCTTATCGATAGATTAAATTGATAGTTTTCATTATCTCTGACAATATTCCATATGTATATTCTTCTGTTGCTGCATAGGTTGATAAATCGTTCAGGCGAGCTACCGCTTACATATACAGTCAGATATCCAAAAAACCAGTATTTCAACCTTCTTAGCATGTAAAAACCCCCTCCTATAACATGGTATGGCTGAAGATTCACGGAAACGCTTCTTTACGGTCAATTATAATATATTGCTTTAATAAATCCTGTGATTTTCATCTCATCCTCAGTAAAATAAAGAATATTAAGCTCCTTACCCTCAATACAGATTTTACATGCTTTTGTTTGAACCTTAACTATGTTGCTATTATATTCAATTATTCCTTTATAATTTTCCAGACAAATTTCATTCCTGCCGGTCGCGGTAATTATGGGCGCTCCTGCGATTAAATCCGCTGGTAGATTCAGATGGCATGATAGCTCTTCAAGACATGATAGTCTAGGTTCGACTTTTTTCTTTCTGGTATCTATTCCTTTATATAATGTATCCTTGGCGTCTTTTTTGAATTTATTATGTGATGATTTAAGGCTCTTACCCATGGAGTCCCCCTAAAATCCATATTAATCTAGAATACTGCTATTTTATTTTGAATGTAGGTATAACCTTAAAATAGCTTTAAAAACTCATATGTTTTATAGCAGCTCCAGATACTGTTATTAATATATGTTTTTTTTCCTTAATGTAGACTTAGTCAAAAGAAAAAGAGCTTAGCTGAACACTCTTTCCTATTATATAATTATATAAAAAACTTCCAATGATAATCATTGGAAGTCCTTTTATAATTATTAAACTTTGCGCTTTCTAGCAGCCTCAGACTTTTTCTTACGTTTTACACTGGGCTTTTCATAATGCTCCCTCTTACGGATTTCCTGTTGGATACCGGCTTTCG
>CAZODB010000094.1:1991-8598 GCA_964578425.1 uncultured Herbinix sp. | reverse complement strand
TTTTTGTATAGGAATAATATTAAATCATAGCAATCAATCCAGATTTCATTAACGCTTTCCTTTTGCGATTCATCAAATATAAGCTGCATACCGAAATGAAGATGAGGGGTTCGGATATTATTGGCATTTTCCTTATTGCTATAGCCAGTTCTGCCAAGATATCCGATCACATCACCGGCTTGAACTATACTACCAATCTCAAGTGATTTATTATATGGAAAGTTCTGTCTTAGATGTGCATAATAATAATATCTTTTACTGTCAAAGCTTCTTATACCTATTCTCCAACCACCATATTTGTTCCAACCAAGAGCTTCTATATAACCAGATTCAGTAGCAATAACAGGGGTTCCTACCTGCCCCATCATATCATGGCCCAGATGTTTTCTCTTAAAGCCATAGCTTCTTGATACTCCAAAGTCATCAAAATGACTATAGGGATAGAATTTAGCGATGGGTAAGAATGCCTTTAAGCCGTATTTATCCTCCCAGCGTTTGCCGCCTGGAGCGCTATCGTCCTTAATCTCTATCTTATATTCACCCACCATACCACCAAGAACAGCAGAATATGCCTCGTGATAATAATCGTAATATTTCATATCCTTTGTCAGATCGTCCATTCTCTCTTTACTAGAGATAAGCTTGTCAGCTAGGACTGCCATATCCTTTTCTTTATATCTAGAAAAATCCCCACCGTACCTAGTGCCAAGATAGGCAAGTAGCTCTATCCAGTCTAGATGGACCTCACTGTCCTTGGTTTCCACATCATAACGATATGCTCTATCAAGAGCCTTTTGATTAACATCGAAGCTGACCCATTTTATAAATTTCTTTTCTGTATCATATACTGAGGTGTACATTGCCTTTTCCTGCTCAATACCCTCTTTAATTAATACCGATGAAAATATTAATAAAATAATTAATTCGCATATAATAATATGTTTAGCTTTATATTTTGATATCATAGACAAGGGTTCCCCAAGTTAGAACTCGTAATATCTTATGAGCTTTTATTGTCTTTCATTCCCCTTATTCAAAAATGTCATTTTTATATTTTTTGTGACTTTTTATATATATATTCATATCATCCTTTGTATTATCAAATGTAGCAAGAATGATTTCATTAATATCTATAATACCTTTTTGTTTAAGCTTATTTATAATCCATGCTTCATTCTTTCCTGTACTTTGAAGATTTCCTTTCATGATCCTTCCATCAATAATAATATTAGCCATTGGATGGCTTTGAACAGGGTTAATATCTATATCCTCGGGAGTAATAGGCCTAGTGGTGGCAATGGGGAGAATGCTTATTTTACCATTGCTTTCTAAATATATAGTATGGATACTCTCAAGATCATAATATCCCATAATCCTACATTCTGCTAATAATTCACCGATGTCAAGCTTGGCATATAATAAATTCTTCTCATATATTTGCCCTTTTTGATATAGCAATAATGCTTGTCCTTGAAAAAACCTCCTCAGTATAATAGATTTACAGGTTAGATAATTTATACTGAGTGTAAGAAGGGACAAAATAGTCATAGAAAGTAAGGGTTCAATCAAATTATCTGTGGACATTGCTGCCATTTCACCAGCGATTGAACCTATGGCTATACCGCTAATATAGTCAAACATACTAAGCTGAGCCATTTCTCTGTTACCCATAACCTTTGTTAGGATAAATAGAGCGCCTAAAGATACTAAGGATGATGTTAAAACCTTACCTATATCCATATTCCTCCTAAGCAATTTAAAAGATTATTTAGTAAACAACGGAGGAATTCTCCTCCCTAAGCAAATTAAAAGATTATTTACACTTATCATCTACAATTCGTAGAAAAATATTAATATATAATAAACAAAACTACACAGCCTTCAATAAGTTTTTTTCAATATATTCATCTATCCTTATTGGGCCTTCCAGCACCTCCCGTCCTACATATAGAGAACGATCATGCCTAGTCATAATAGCCCACTTAACCAGATAAAGACTTCCGTTCATTATCTCTATTCCAGTAATACACCTTGGATGGACACAGCTTCCGTCATTAAAATAAAGAATCTCACCTGGTTTTGGAAGGATCGGCCTATGTGTATGACCAGTAATAATCATTTGATTATTTTTATCAGCCCAGTCGGCTAGTCTTTTCTCTACTTTGCTTTTGCGTTCGCTATTTTTTGCTGCGCTGGTAGGATCTCTTATTCCAATTAATTCGAGAGGCCTCCATAGGTAACGAACTAAGAAACGAGATAGTCTCCAGAAGGTATCGTTTAATATATCTGCCTGATGTCCATGGGTCAGAAAAATCTCATAGGATGCATTCTTATAATCAAGTATTAGTCCTTCGGGTATCTTTATACCTGGAAAAAGAGGCTTATGAGAGTTAGTACTGTCGCAAAAAAAGGACTTACATTTTGTCTTAGAGTATTTTGGATCCTTTTTTACTATGTCGTGATTACCATAGAGCATATGAAACCGTCCCTCTCTATAGAATTGCGACATAAGCCAAAATGCATCACTATGTGAGTTTATGATAGTATCGATATCTCTACACTCCCATAATTCGTCCCCATCTCCCAGTTCAATATAGGTGAAATCCCTTTCATAATAATATTGCAGGGCAGCAAAGAATATATTTTGATTATTAGAAAAATTGTCTGAAAAACCACCGTCCCCCCTATGACAGTCACTCATGATTATGAATCTTGAATAATCATCGAAGGGTATTCTTATGGAAGTTGAGAATACTTGAGTCAAACGTTTACTTACACCCATAGTCATTCCTCCTAATCATGATCCTGTTTGTTAAGATAATCCTTAATATTATCGTAGGACTCGAATATTTGATGAGGCTTACCCATATGCACAATCTGATTATACATATTTGGTGATTTGATCTTTACATAGGAAAGCTTATCAAGTGTGCCAGCATATGCATCAGTGAGGTGGTTATAGGCATCACAGAAGGATCTGTTATTTCGTTGCATTAGATGGACAGTTATAGAGTTTCGTGTAAAGGGCTGTTGTGTATGAGGCTTATCAAAATAAACATAAACTCTACGTCCCCTTATTGCATATTCACTTTCTGTATAACCGGCATTTCTTAAGCCAACTATAAATGCTTCAGCCATCTCGCGGTCATATAAATCTAGAATTATATCCATAGTAAGCTCAGAGGGTTGTGAAAATTCGGCTAGCTTAAAGCCCGTTAACCACCAATGATATCCGCTTCTTGTAAATAAAAGATTGCCGTTTTTTCTAAAAGCAAATGACATATCTATCCTGTGTTCGTCTTTTACACAATTATAAAATGTGCCATTAAAAACACCAGGTATATTCAGATTTGGTCCTGAGGTGTAATAAATTCCTATTTCACCGCCGGTTGTCATTCCATATTGTCCCTTCCAAAATTCAATCATCCATTTAAGCCCTTTATAGTTAAAATATATAGGCTCACAATCTATAATCATGCTGAATGTGGCGCATGCCTCATCGTAAAGTCTAAAATAGCCAAATTTTCTTTGCCAGCTATCCATAAGAGAGTAGAACATATCCTGTGTATAATCATAGGCAAAACCAAAGGGCTTCAAATCATGATTTAACTCCTCCAATTGCTCTGGATTAGATCCTATTACATCGGTAATCGGGCGAGCAACTTCGTTTTGCTTTTTTTTTCTTTTCTTTTTTTTGCTTGATCTAAAAAACATTGATATAATAAATAAAAGTATCAAAATACTAATTATTACAAGAGCTTTGTTTTCTATATACAAACTCCATAAAATAGAAGCGTTAATAACAACCATAAGATTCATAGTAATACTCCTTTCAATATGTTATATATCATCATATTCTGAATAATAGTAAGATGTTAAAGAAAAAAGAAAATAATGTAATATTTTGAAGTATTAAGATTTTCTATTAAAATAAGTATTATTTTTCTAAATATTGCAATGCTATTAATAAAATGATGTTCTGATTTCATGATAGATTTAAGCTCTAATATAAAGTAATAAATGCTACCAGATATTATGCTATTACTTGACATTTATTAGTGCTCGTATTATGATATTTTGGTAAATATAATTACCAGATAGCAGGAGGGATAAAAGTATTGAAACATTATTTTCATGGTGGTATTCATCCAGCTGATGGCACAGATAAGCTGTTAAGTAATCAAGAGCCAATTCGCATGTACACGCCAAAAACAGTAGAGATTTCCATGAAGCAATCACCAGGCAGTGTCTGTGAGGCTATTGTTAAGAAGGGTGACAGAGTTTCTAGAGGAGATTTGATAGGTGAGCCTAAGGGGTTTGGTGGAGCAAATATCCATGCCAGCATTAGTGGTACAGTTATTGAAGTTAGAGTTGATTCTGAATCCTATAGTCAGGATATAGATATAGTAGTAATAGAAGCTGATGATATTGATGAGCCAGCTTGCCTTACTGGTGATTATGAGGAAGGGCTTGTTGACCTATCTAATTATTCTAAAGATATGATTATATCTAAGATGAAAGATGATGGTCTAACTGGTTTAGGTGGTGCAGGGTTTCCTACTCATATAAAATATGAAACAGAGGAAATAATCAGATATATTCTTATAAATGCTGCAGAATGTGAGCCATACCTAACCTGTGATCATTTGCTTATTATGGAGCATGGATATGCAATCATTAATGGTGTTTTACTATTTATAAAAGCCTCAGGTGCAGAGAAAGCGATTATCTGCTTTGAGGATAATAAACAGGATGCAGCAAAGGTTATAGAAGGAATTATCTCTGATAAGGGTCTTCCTATTGAAATCAAGATACTACCCACTAGATACCCACAGGGTGGAGAGCGTCAGCTGGTAGAAGCAATACTTCATATGGAAGTGCCTGCCGGACAATTACCTGCTAGTATAGGGGTGTTGATTAATAACGTAGGTACTGCAAAGGCTTTAGCGGATATTGTGCTAGGGGATAGACCATTAATATCTAGAGTAGTAACTATATCCGGTAAGGTAAAGGATCAATGCAATTATTTGGTTCCTATTGGCACAAGGTTTAGTGAGCTTATAGGAGCATCAGGTGGTTATACAGCTAATATCAGTAGAGTTATTGAAGGTGGACCCATGACAGGTAGCTGCCTACAAATCGGTGGTAGTCATGAGAAACTCACAGGAAGTATATCTAAGGTTACTTCTGGCTTATTAGTATTGGAGGATCAACCTAAGGATGAAACCCCTTGTATCCGTTGCGGGGAGTGCGAGAGGGTATGTCCAGCTGGACTCGCTCCCTTTAAAATTGACTTTGCAGCCATAGAGAATGACATCAGCTTATGTGATAAGCTTTATGCAACAGAGTGTATCAGCTGTGGATCTTGCTCTTATGTATGTCCAGCAAGAAGAGAACTGGCATACCGAATAACTGAAGCTAAGACAGAGATATACAAGCTTAGGTGGGAATCGAAAGAATAGCACTTTCTTTTCGAAGGACTAGCGTCATTCTTTTTGAAAGAATAACACTTTCTTTACGAAAGACTAGCATTTTCATCTATATCATATGGAGGGTTTTTGATGAAGCTTAGGGTAGGTAAGGAATTACACGAAGTTAGTCCACATATAGAGATTAACAGGACAACGAAGGTAATAATGCAGGATGTTATCATTGCCATGATACCGGCATTATTGGGATCCATATATTTCTTCGGAATTAACTCACTGATACTTGTTCTTACTGCGGTTACTAGCTGTGTATTATCAGAGTATATATGGCAAAAAACAAGAAAAGAACAGTTAACAGTAAGTGATTGTAGTGCTGTCGTAACAGGTATGCTACTGGCATTTAATGTTCCTTCCACTACTCCTATATGGGCAGTAATGCTAGCGTCAGTGTTTGCTATAGTTCTGGTAAAGCAGTTTTTTGGTGGAATTGGAAGTAATTTTGCAAATCCTGCCTTAATGGGCAGAGCCTTACTCATTTTCCTCTGGCCAGCCTCTATCTCTAATTATGTAACAAGCTATCATGCTGGTACAGATGCTATAAGCTCTGCAACTGTTTTAAGCTTATATAGAACTGGCGCTGACTTTAGTCAATATTCAAAATGGGACATGTTTATCGGAAACATACCGGGATGCATAGGTGAAACAAGTGCTCTATTATTACTTATAGGATTTGCTTATTTATGCTATCGAAGAGTTGTCAATCTAGCTGCAACAGGAGCTTATATTCTTACGGTTCTTATAATTACCTTTGTATTTGCACAGGATGGCTTATTTAGTGGAGATATATTAACCAATTTGTTATCTGGTGGGCTAATACTAGGAGCCTGCTTTATGATGACAGATTATGCCTCAGTGGCTCCAAGGGTGAAAGTAACCTTAGCTATTATAGCAGGACTGGTAACAGCTGGAATAAGACTCTGGGGTATGCTGCCTGAGGGAGTGAGCTATGGTATTCTTGTTGCAAACTGTCTCTCGGGATTAATTGAAATAATTATTAGACCTCATATTTATGGAATTAAAGTAAAAAAACAAGGATGATAAGATTTATTTTTTTAGTGATTCAAACAATATATAAGATAGAGAGGGATAACAATGAAGGATGATAGATTAAAGGGTAT
>CAZODB010000094.1:0-1891 GCA_964578425.1 uncultured Herbinix sp. | reverse complement strand
CTGGTGCTACAGTGACTACAGATGCCATACGTCTACTTATTGATAATGCTTATAAATTTATAAGTAATCATGCAGGCAATTAATCAGTTCATAGAAAGGAATGGGATATGAAGGTAAGATATCCAATAGAAGCGTTCGCACTGGCTATGGTGGTTTTCTCACAAAATATGAGAGATGCCCTAATCACGGGTATTCTAATATTGTTTATAACCACACTTGGTTTATTTCTTGATCAGTTAATAGGCAGTAAACTGCCAAGATGGAGTAGGAACTCCTGTAATATTATACTTATGGTATCTATTACCCATTCTTTATTTCAGATTGTATTGATAGCTATCTTAGGATATGAGGTCCAAGACAAAGCTTATATATTCCATATCTTTTTAGGAATATTAATTGCCAAGCATATTATTGATGCAGAAGGCCAATCAAATTATAACCGACTTTTGCTTGAAGGGGCAGGAGCATATGCTACACTCCTTATAATTTCTATAATTAGAGAGTTTATGGCTGATGGAGCAATATATGGTTATGAAATAATTGGCTTTACTTACAAGTCCTATGGATTTTCTCTTGTGGCTATAGGATTTATATTGACAGGTATAGGAATTGCTATACTAAACAGGGTATATTACAAGGATATTGACATCATAAGGTCTGAAGCCTTACTCGTTATTATACCTGTGATTTTCGTTGTACAGCCTTTTGTAATCGACAGTATAGATCCGTCAATCAGTATGGTTATAACCATAGCAATAGCCTTGTTATTATTTTATTCAATAAGAAAGTATCTAATGTTTTCAAGGCTTAGCAAGGAAATAAAGAAATTACCTGTGGAGATCCTGTCGATGGGAATGATTTATATGATACTTTCTATGTTTTAATAAGTAAATTATAAAAGTGATTAATGATATTAATTCGAATAAGATGGAGCAGGTGTGGCAATGTAAACTGAAATACAGAACACTTGCTCCTTATTATTGTAAGGTAAGGTATGATTATATGAAAAAGAATGACATTTATCTAATAGGTGGTATAATATTAATAGTAGCAGTTAGCTTTCTTTTGATGCAGATATTTAGAAGAGAAGGAAGCAAGGTGCTTATTACAATTGACGGAATAGAGCATAAAACATTTAGCCTTAATGATGATATTAGCTATGAAATTTTGCATGATGGTAATAGGAATGTTATTGAGATTAAGGACGGCTATGTAAGTATGACCTCAGCAAGTTGTCCTGATAAGCTTTGTGTAAAGCATAATAGGATTCGTTATAATATCGAATCTATTACCTGTCTTCCAAATGGTGTGGATATTCGGATAATTGGTGGAGAAGAAAGCGGTTTGGATGCCATCGCACAATAATACATCAAGACCTTTAGTTAAAGGAGCTACAATGAAATCTAGAAAAACAGCCTTATACGGTTTATTTATTGCACTGGCTTTTATTTTCTCTTATATAGAGTCGCTTTTTCCAATTCCCTTTCCTGTACCTGGTATTAAGCTTGGATTGGCTAACCTAGTAGTTATTATAGCGATTTATGGTATTGGAGTAAAGGAATCCTTTGTTCTATCTATGGTTAGAATTCTACTTGTTGGTTTTACCTTTCGAGATCCATCTACACTGATATTTAGCTTTGCAGGAGGAATATTAAGCTGGCTTTTCATGGTTATTTTTATGAAGCTAAAGCTTTTTTCTATGGTTGGAATCAGTATATTAGGAGGTATTGCCCATAATATCGGTCAAATTATTGTAGCCATAATCTATGTAAATAATACAAGCCTTATATATTATTTACCCTTATTGATGATAGCGGGTGTAGTAAGCGGAACCCTGATTGGGATTTTAGGATCAATTATTATTAAAAGACTTAACAAATTTCTTAACTGA
>CAZODB010000093.1:0-8647 GCA_964578425.1 uncultured Herbinix sp. | reverse complement strand
AATGTAAGCAACTCCTCTGACTGAGCCAAAAATTCTAATATGTACTCTCTTGGTTGGGGACGGCTAAATAAATATCCCTGAATTATATCACAATTATAATGTTTTAGATATGTAAGCTGACTTTCGGTTTCTACTCCTTCTGCAACAACAGACATTCCAAGTTCTTTCCCAAGGCCTATCACATAGCTTAAGAATTCATCATCTACTAGAATATCGTCAATAAATGATTTGTCAATTTTCATTATGGTTATAGGCAGTTGTTTTAGATAGCTAAGCGATGAATATCCCTTACCAAAATCATCTAATGCAATACTTATATTCATTTCTCGAAAAAGATTCAATGTATCCTTAATCTCGTCAAATGACTCCATTAATATGGTTTCTGTTATTTCTAATACAATATCCTCTGGATTTAAATCATATGTCCTTAGTGCATGAAATACCTCATTAATAAAGTCATCCTGCAAAAGCTGAAGGATAGAAATATTGATTGACATTTTCAATCCTACATACCCTTTTTCCTTTGTTATTTTCAAAAATTCACATGCATTATATAATATCCATTTTCCTAAAGTTAATATATAATGTGACTCCTCTGCTATTTCGATTATTTTATTAGGAGGTATGGATCCAATATCAGGACTGTTCCACCGTAAAAGAGCTTCAAAACCTATGATTATATTGTTTTTTATATCTAGTTGTGGTTGGAAATACAGCTCAAACTCATCATTTTCTAATGCTTTAGGGATATACTTCTCAATAGTCATTCGTTCCAAAAATATCTCTTTTAAAGCGTCGTTATAAATAACATATCTGTTCCTTCCCTGTTTTTTTGCATTATACATAGCGATATCAGCATATTTAATTAGATCCTCCAACTTATCTCCATGCATAGGATAAATCGCTATACCTATGCTAAAGGTTATACGCATATCAATATTTACATCATAATTATCCTTGGTAAACCTATCTATAAGTTTTTTTGCTAGATTCTCTACTTGGTATATATCATCAACCTGTTCAAATAAGATAAGAAACTCATCCCCACTTAGGCGGTATATAGTTCCATCATACTTAATTATTTTATTTATTCTATCACTAAATTTTATAAGTAGCTTGTCACCATAGCTATGTCCTAAGGTGTCGTTCACAAACTTAAAATTATCAATATCAACAAAAAACAATGCTTTTCCAATAGTTGAATCTATTGTACTCATATACTCATATAAAGAACGCTTATTGGGTAGTCCTGTCAATATATCATGATAGGCCTGATATTTAAGCTTTTCATCACTCAATCTAATCTTTTCATTAATTTTAACTATTTCATCATATTGTTCCCTAGTTTTCTTATCTGACCTTACCAGTTCTTTGTTCTTTCTATTAAGAACCATTTTCATCCTTCTTAGTTTTCTAATATAGAACAATAGAATAAAAACAAAAATAATGACTAATAAAAAGATAGATAATACGCCTAATACCAATGCTTTATATGTTTGATAAAACGAAAAAGGTTTGTTTATTAGTTCACTGTTCTTTGGTAATATATCTAGTGGAATACCAAAGCGAATCAACTGATTGTAATCAAATGCGGTATTAGTTGTGTTTGTATAAAGTACTGGAATATCCTTAATATCCTCTCCAGATAAAATACGAATAGCAATTTGCGCTGCATACTCACCTTGAAGGCGACCGCTTAGCATTCTACCCCCTACTATTCCATGTCCCAGTGCAAAATCATATAGTCCATACACAGGAACATTGCTTAATAAACACACTTCCTTAATAGCATAGTCAATATCATATACAATATTGTTTACATCGCTGGAATATGTAGTCATATAAACAATGCTATTTAGGTTTATGTTTTGAACTTCTTCTAATATTTTATCAAATGATAGATTGTTCCAATTTACTATCCTAATGTCAGAGTTAAAACTCTTTATTGTTTCATTCATAAGCTGTCCCGTAGATAAACCGCTTTCTGAATTATCATACATTAAATATATTTCTTCAATTAAGGGATTTACTTTCACTGCAAACTTTAAAGTCTCTATAGGGTCAATTTCTTCTGCTACACCAGTAACATTACTTTGATCCTTTATTAAGGTTCTTATTCCCTCTAAATTGACACCACAAAAAACGATTGGTGCATCTGAAAACATCCCCTTTCTATATTCAAGGGCAAAGTTAAGAGCAGCATCGTCAGTGGTAATAATTAAGTCAAAATGCTTATCTTCATATTTGTATTTATAATATTTATATAGATTGTTCCAATTATCATTGGAGTTATAATTCTTCCAATCCATATACTCGACTGATATTGATACGTTTTTTCCACTTGCTTTAATGCTGTTTAGTATCCCATTTTTTTGTTCATGGGTCCAGTTAAAACTATCGTGATATGAATTCAAGATTAATACACTCTTTTGATATCCTTCTTCTGCTTTACCTACAGCAGAAAAGCGGTTACCACAAAGCAACATGATTAACATTAAATACCCTAAAAAACAAACCGCTTTACTAACATAATCTCGATGTTTTCCCAATATTCCACCCCTTCAATAAAAACACACTAAGTGGGTAAATTTGTTTCAAATCTAATGCTAGTTTGTTATATATTCTTTATAATACTACAATATGCTGGAGTTTTCAAACTAAATCGATATAAATTCCCATTGAATTTATACTGTTTTCAAACTTTAAAAGTTCTTTTTATTTGCCAATATATAATAGGTAGATATTTTCACTGAATTAATATAGAATAGATATGTTCATTATAAAAACTAATACAAATGAGGTATTATTATGCTGAGATTTTATTTTATTATGGTTCAGGCTATTATATGTAATTTTTACTATCTTCCCTTAATGTGGTATATGTCAAAGCACTCTGATAAATATTCAGAGCAAACTCGCTACAAGGTAGGTCGTAGTCTAGTCCGGATGATAAAAAGACGAGGTAGAATTAGCACTATATCAACTGGCAAGGAATTCCTTCCCAAGGATGGTGGCTATATCATGTACTCAAATCATCAGGGAAAATATGATATGCTGGGAATTGTATCTACACATGAAAGACCTTGTGCAATCGTTATAGATAAGAAAACCACTAAAGAAATTCTGCCAAGGCTTTATACTAAGCTTGTGAAGGGCCAAAAGCTGGATAAAAAGGATCCAAGACAGCAGGTGAGGGCAATCCATAATGTAATAAAAGAAATAAAAGAAGGTCGAAGATACCTACTCTTCCCCGAAGGTGGTTATATAGATAATAAGAACAATCTCCTAGACTTCCATCCCGGGTCCTTTAAAGTTCCTATTAAAGCAAAATGTCCTATTATACCTATTGCTATTTATGATTCCTATAAGCCCTTCACTATTAATTCAATCAGGAGAGTCACTACCCAGGTTCATTATTTGGAGCCAATCCATTATAAGCAATACGGGGGATTGTCAACAAGGGAAATCTCCGATTTGGTATACGAAAGGATTAGCAATAAGATTGCCGAAATTGAAGGCGGTAAGCTATATCTGAAAACCAAAAAGGCTATGTAGTTTATACATACCTTTAAGCTGTGTTCTCTGCTATCTTCTTATTATCGATATGTAACTCTCTATCACAATATCGTAACACTGATTTTCTGTGTGTAATAATAATACAGGTTATTCTCGGTTTTAGACTACGTATTCCTTCAATTACATCTAATTCTGTCAGCTCATCTAAAGCCGAAGTCGCTTCATCTAGGATTAATAATGGTGATTTTCGGATTAAGGCTCTTGCGATGGCAATTCTCTGCGCCTGCCCCTCTGATAGACCATGACCTTTTTCACCAATAACGGTATCTATCCCAAGGGGTAATTGTTGTACAAAATATTCAGAGGCTGATAATTGCAGAGCTTCCTGGATCTCATCCTCAGCGGCATCTAGTTTACCCATCAGTATATTATCCTTGATAGTGCCACTAAATAATGTGTTTCCCTGGGGAACGTAAGAAATAAACTCTCTTACGCCGGCATTTACATTTTCATACTCTCCCTTGCTATTAATAAATTGAATCGAACCCGTTACGCTATGTATAAAGGACATAATTAAACGTATCAATGTAGTCTTTCCAATCCCAGAGGCTCCTACGACAGCTACAAACTCTCCAGGCCTCACCATAAAGGAGACATCCTCCAAGACAATGTCATCAGAATAACCAAAGCATAGATTTTCCATCTTAACACCCACCTGAGTGGTATCCATATTAGTTCTATCCCTAAGCTCCAAAGGGATGTCCTGAAGCTCTATGACCCTTCCTGCCGAAGCGAGTACAGATACAATACGTGGAACCGTCTGTGCCAGAGCAATAATAGGTGCCTGAATCCTATTAACCAAGGTCATGAAGATAGACATGGTACCAAAGGTAATTGCTTTTTTAGCTAAAAGATAGGCTCCTACAGTAAAGGCTCCTATATATCCCAATTGAAAGGAAAGGGATAAAACAGCCGAACTTATCAAGCTCATCTTGCTCTTTTTGAATACCCAATAAAAACGTTCCTTCCTAAGCTCGCCCAAGTGCTCTACAGAGTAGCTTTCATTGGAAAAGGCTTTGACAATTAGCAAATTGCTTAGGCTCTCCTGAATAAAAGACCGATATCTAGATTCTGATTCCTGTACTTTTATCTGAAGCTTTTTAAGCTTTCTCCCCATTATAAGGCAAATAAGACCAGAGATTGGTGCTAGTACAAGTGCAAATATTGCAAGGCTGGGCTCAAAATAAAACAAGGTTAGAAATGTTATAAGCAGTTCAATAAATAGGCGAATAATGGTAGGTATTAGAACTACAATACCCTCAGATACTATCTCCGTATCACTGGTCAACCTAGTCAAGAGATCCCCAGTATGATATTTTTTAACATCCATCCAGTATGACCGGATAATTTTATCGTAAATCTGCTTTCTTATATCAAAGGAAAACCGCTCATTCAATACTGTAGAAATCAGCTGACTAATTGTAACTATCAGCATAGATAACAATACACCTCCAAGATACAGGAGGATAACCTTGACATTAATTCCACCGGAAGCAGTTCCGTCGATAATTCTCTTTAAAATGACTGCTAAACCTACAGAAAGCAAGGTATCCACAATAC
This sequence comes from uncultured Herbinix sp., assembly GCA_964578425.1. Taxonomy (GTDB): domain Bacteria; phylum Bacillota; class Clostridia; order Lachnospirales; family Lachnospiraceae; genus Mobilitalea. The sequence continues at coordinate 3,511 of CAZODB010000093.1, read as the reverse complement.
CCATAATCAATATTAACGTAATTCTCGGAATATAGGGCACGGAATACGATACAAGCCATAGGAAATAACTACGTTGATTTCTCCAGTCTCTTATAATTTTATAGATCCTTCTCATCATGCTCACCTACTCTTAATATTTTCAATTATTACCTGTCTTCAAGCTAATACACACAAGCTCAGGCCGATTATAAAATCTAGGAAATATGGAATCCCCTATTCCTCTGCTGACTATCATAGAAGAACCGTTCATAGAGAACATTCCACCATCATACTTAGGAAATAGGGTTCCGTTATTATTTACTACTCCTCCCAAAAAAGGAAATCGTATTATACCTCCATGAGTATGTCCCGATAGTACCAAATTGTAACCATATGAGCTGATTTCATTAAATGCATTTGCATCATGATATAATAGAATGTTAAAGTTACTTATATTCTTTCTTGGAGTATTAATGCCCTTTTTGATATAATGTCTATCTTTATATGAAATACCGTAGATCCCAAGCTTTGAACCTTCCCTATATATCGTCTGATAATCATCGTCCAAAAAACACACACCGTACTTGACATAGTATTTTAGAAGCTCTTCATTCTTATGAATGTTATTCATTTCATGATTACCTGATACGGCGTACATAGGATACATTCCTGATAGTCCTGCCAGCAAATCCTCAATCGGTGATAGATCCGAATGGTTGCTATCAATCATATCTCCTGTAAAGACGACCATATCTGGATTGCAGGATCTTATAGCCTTGATCAGCTTGTATTGCGCCTTACCAACTTCCTTGCAATGTAAGTCCGAGATAAATACAATCCTATAACCATCGAATTCCTTGGGTAGCTCACTGTCATCATAGGTATAGTTTGTTATTTTTAATCCAGTGTAAAAACCATAGAAAAAATATATGAGTATTAATAGAAATAATACAATTATTAGCTTCTTCATAATCATGTCCTATCTTATTTCATTTGAAATCGGTATTAAGAAAATTGACTCTGATGTTTAGTAGATAAACTCACTTGTTTTGTCTGGTTATTTTTCCCAATAAGCATATTATTATACAAAAAATAGTGCAAGTTGCTTATTTTCGAAACTTGGCCACTGTGGTATAATCGCTCCCGTCACCTCCCGTGACATAGTAACAACCGGTTCTTAACCAAGCATGAGCTACCATCTTCTTTTCTTCGTTTTTCACCCCAAGATATAAGGTTGAGGTAACATCCTTCTTAGCAAGAAGCCTTTGAGCCGTCAGCGCACGAACCAGACACTTACTTTCCCAGGGCGTATGCTCTGAGACACGATTCACATAATATCCTATCTTTCTAGCCTTCATATAGCTTTCCTTGCTTTCTTGCTCAGATGATTCTTCACCAGATATACCATAATACTTTTTTACATACTTTATTGGAACAAATAAAACAATCATCCGAAATACCGCTGCCCATAGCCATACCTGAACTGTCAGCCACTTATCTCGATTATATCTTATAAAATTCATAATCCTTATCATTCTTGTCTCTCCAGCTCCTGCACCCTACACATTATTAATGCTATATGATGTCGTGAATAATTATCAGTAGATAGTTTTATTTATAGGAGTAACAGTATATTTTCTAATTCTTCTTAAAATTAAGCCCCATGCTTTTATAAATATTATTAATATTACTAAACTCATCACTTCTTATGCTTAAAAGCATATTTCTCTTTTCTTTTCCGTCCTTACTTAGTAGTCCGTGTACAGCTCTGATTCCCCATGCTACTACTAATAAAAAAGGAGCCTTCTTTAACCATGGGTAATCATTTTCCATATAGACCCTTGGAGGAAAGTAATACCATCTCTTTACATAGCTTTTGTAATCTTCTAGGTCACATTGACTAAACTGTGCAAACCTTCCCCAGATCCCATTTTCACCTTTTCCGTAGATACCGCAATCAATCATATAATCAAATAGAGGCTCTGATAGGGGGTCTGGTTCCTTACCTCCCAGCCATACCTTTGATAAAGTACAGATATGGCTTTCGAATTCCGATAGCTTACATCGTGCCAATTCCCTTCCAATAATATCTTCATCCCAATCTGCTTCGTATAGTCTACGATACATATAGACATCTACTATATTTCGTATGCCACAGCCCATTTCATAGAAATGCTTAGCCATATGGGCTATCATATAAACATAAAAATCCTCTCTACCAAATTGCAGTGCATATTTCCTTCCATCCTTTACATGTAGTTGCTTTCTACTATTAAAATACTCATACTGGTCTGTATCTACATCCTTATCATATAAAGCATGATGAAGCTCCATTATCAAAAAAGGTGACTTTTTATAGATATCATGATGCTTAATGGATTTATATAGGGTAAAGCCCATCTCCTCCATAATTTTTTCTGCCCGTTTCAAATCCTCATCATATATCATAACATCTATATCGCTCATTTCCCTAAGCTCAGGAGCGGGATATAAATCCTTTAAGACAGATCCTTTTAGTAATTGATGATAGACGCCTTCTCTTTCGCATATTTCCTCAAATTCCTTTATACAGCTTACCTGTGTTAAGGATTTTATAGCGGATCTTATTACATGGGATTTTATTCTTTTCTTCTGAACCTCCTCCAAATCCAAACGAAGCAAAGCTCCAAAAATTAAGTACCTCATATGATTTTTATGGGCCAAGGTTTCTAGTTCTTCAATTTGAATTCCCTCTGGAATGTTTCCTGGCTTAGTTCCATTCATTTGTGCCAGCACTAGTTCACTCAGATATTTCATCATCACTGACATTACTTATACCTCCCCAACTCATTACTTCCTCTGTATACAGTAATATAAATCTGCTTCTTTCCTGAAAGAAGCTTCTGATTCTATCAATCTCTGTTGTGTAAAAAGTATCTGAAGGGAAACCATAGTGTCGTCTATAACTATTCTCTACCATTCTTTTTAGCTGACCAGATATAGCAGAAATCTCCTTTTCCACTTGCTCAAATTCAAAACACTTATCGATCATCTCTGACATAACAATGCTGAGTTGATCCTTAAACTCATCATTTCTTATTAATGATTGAAATAAAACATCCTTGGTAACTCCTGTTTGTAGAAAGGTGTTGATACTAGAGGTGGCCACTTTACCGGCCTCCACATTTTTAATCGAATTATCTAAGCTTGGCATCAAAAATCGCCATCTGCCATCTTCGAAGCCCGTACCCTGCTCATTGATTGTTTTCCACATGACCAGTTTATCACGACCATATTCTGCATTAGCCAGATACATGTTTGCACATAAATATTCCAAATAATTATGTATATCTATATTCGAATCAACCCATTCATAATTTTCAGCTTCACTTAAATCCTTATTTAGTATAAATCCAAGCAAATCGGTCAACTCTTGTTGATGATTAATCGAATTATCAATTTTATAATTCTTGGCAATTAATACATTCTCTTCCTTAATACCATAATGCTTATGGATATAGGCTTCATCATACTCTGACCTGAGCATATATCC
>CAZODB010000092.1:0-8799 GCA_964578425.1 uncultured Herbinix sp. | reverse complement strand
TATAGTTGATGATTCCAAGACTTCAAGAAAAATTCTCAGAAACATTCTTGAGGATCATGGTCATGAGGTAATTGGAGAAGCTATAAACGGCGCTGAATCAGTTATAAAATACAAGGAACTTCAACCGGATATTACTACTATGGATATAACGATGCCGGTAATGGATGGACTGGAAGCATTAAAAAAAATTATTGATATTGATAAAAATGCCAAGGTTGTTATGGTAACTGCTGCAGGGCAAAAAAGCAAGATGGTTGATGCCGTCAAATATGGTGCTGTTGAATTCTTAACAAAGCCCTTTGAAGCCGAACAAATTATTGAGATTATTGAAAAGGTTATTTAATATTCCAAAGAGCATACATGAGGTTGTTCGGGCAAATTCCCAACAACCTCATTTTCTTTTCATATCATATTCTATTTTAGTGCTCTTCCTTAATAGGCATTATGATGGCGGCAACAATATACACAAGTATACCTACACCGAAAATACTGAATATCACCCATAATAATCGAATTACTGTAGGGTCAATATTAATATATTCTGCAATACCCTGACAGACACCACAAATCATCTTGTTTGTATTAGAACGATATAGTTTCTTGGCTTCCATGAAAACACTCCTTTCTGATTTTTTTGTAATCATTACTATTAATATTCACTGAAATCCATATTTATATTTCCAACATCAACTCTCACTTGGAAGCTTCCCTTGTATTTATCTCTATCATTTGCGTTCCTGAAACTGTGATATCTCTTATTATTAATAATAGCATTACCTAAATCAGAATCAATATCAAAAAAATACAAATCCATATTATCATCTAAATCTAGTTTAATTGTACCGACATCACATTGAATTTCATTATCTCCTCTTATAGTACCTTTCATAATAACTGCTCCGACATCACATTCAACATTAATATTCCCGATATCGACTTGTTTCAGATGTATTTGTCCTGCTCTTATAAAATAACTTGATTCCTCTTCTATGATCAGTCCATCAATCTCAAGTGAGCCTGCGTCCACTCTAAAGACCCCTCTATCTGCATGAAGGTTTTCAGCCTTTAGTCTTCCTGCTTCCATTGTAATACCAATATTCTCCGCCTTAAACCCTTCAGGTACTGTAATGTGTATACTCGGTGTCCTAAAGTTTCCTATTCCAATCGATAGAGGTATATCAAACCCGAGTATACTAAAGCTCTCACTGGCCTTATGATTAACAACCCATACTCCATTCGATACATATGATTCTAACTGATCTTTCTTGTATAAATTTTTTGCCTCAATACTAAACCCATCTCCCTGGCTTATGTAAATCTCTCCATAATCCATACGAATGTCCATTCCTTTTACATCCCTTACCCTATCCTCCATAGAGATTGTTGGAGTATATCGTAAAGAGGAGCCACTTACTCCAACTATAAGCAATAAACATATTCCCAAACCAATAGATATTAACGCAATAGTCAAAGCAATCTTTGTAAATACTTTCATGCCTTCACACTCCTATTCTGAAAAGGAAGTCTGAATATATATACTACTCCTTTTATAATAGCGGGAAACACAGTCTTGCTAAGCCAAACACTCAGCATAACGAATAAGATTCCCAGTCCTAATACAATCAATCCAGCTCCGCAATAAATTAATCCCATAAATGGTATACCAATATTTACGATACCAACAAATACCAAGGCTATTCCAACGGGCACCATCACAATACCGGCGATAGCAAATCCAAATAGTAATGCAAAGACAGTAATAACCAAAGAAAAGATTATTGAAACAAAGGTAAATAATAGAGGAATACCAATCGGTATTGCAAATATACACAATAAAATAATAAGCGCTAGTTTATTGTTATTAGTGCTTGTGTTACTGCCGGTATTATTTGTATTACCTGTACTATCGGTACTTTCTGTGCCTGTAGTATTATAGCTATAATATTCGCCTTCCACATGCTTTCCTTCACTAGAATCAATAACCTCGTATCTAATCTCTTCATAGGCAGTATCTACATATCCCTTTTCAGTAAAAACTCCCCTGTTCTGGTTATTGTCTCCCTCAGCATGAAGGTCCGCTTTAATGATACTGGCAATTCTTTCAGGCGATCCAAGCTCACTGATGATTTTATCCTCATTGTCTACTCCTGCATCATCAAAATAATCATTATAATATTTCAAGACTTCGTTACGTTCTTCTATAGGGATATCCGACAGCAAGCTTTCTAGCTTTCTCATAAAATCAAACCTTGACATCTATTTCACTCCTTCAAAAATATTATTTATTCTCTTATAATAGATAATCCATTCATCCATATATAATCTTAGCTGTGCCATACCCGAGTCTGTGACTTTATAATATCTTCTGTTACGTCCTGCAAACTCCATATCATATGTTTCAAGGCAGCCATCCTTTTGTAGTCTTCGTAGCACCGGGTATAAGGTTGATTCTGAAACCTCGATTGCCTTTCGGACCTCTTGCGTCAGGTTATATCCATAAGTACCTTCCGGTTCCTTAGAAACTGTAGCCAGTACAATCGCGTCCAGCAGTGCCGAACCGGTATTAAATACCATTCCATCCACTCCTTTCAATACAATATATCCTTTTGTTTTATAATATTATTAATTCAGCAATACTATACACCATATAATATTGTATGTCAACATCTTTTTCTGTACCGGGTACACTTTCCCTCTGTACCGGGTACACATTTCTTCTAAACTCTCTAAGCTTGCGTAGCAAGCTTTGCCTAACGCGGCCAGCTTTGCTGGCAATATATCCTTAGCGGAGCTTTTTCTATAATAGGATTTCTTTCCTATTATAAAAAAAACGAACTAGAAAGGCTAGATGTTACTCGACTCTTTCTAGTTCGCATTATATTGGTACCCGGTACCGTACCGGGTACCGATTTATCGGTTTATGTAGCTTACTGCTTTATATGGTGTTCTATAGTTATAATCTTTTATGTTTATGCCTTCTTTTCTGCTTGCGGCTCCTATAACCTTGCCGTTGCCTATATACATGGCAACGTGATTTACTACACCGTTCTTTCTATAGAATATTAAATCCCCTGGTTGCAGATTACTTATAGATACTCTTTTGCCACCCCTGGCTTGGGCTCTTGAGGTCCTAGGTATATATATTCCATAATTCTTTAATACAGATTGGGTAAATCCAGAACAGTCTGCACCTCTTGTTAGGCTTGTTCCTCCCCATACATATGGATTCCCCTTAAATCGTAATGCATAATTTACTATTTGCTGCCTTAGGGATGATACTTCTTTACTTTTCTGCGACTCTTTTCTCTCATTTTCAAGCTTTACAATCTCCTGTTCTTCCTCTATAGAAATGGCCTGCTTAAAATCCGTACTAATATTCACGTAATCGGCAGATACATATCCTGTTTTTTCTCCTACAGATATCTTTATCCATTCATTTTGATCATCCAGCACTTCAAAGACATGTCCCTTAGGAATTTGAGTCACTACTGAGGAATTAGTACCAGCCTTCGATCTTACATTAAGCACCTTTGCACTTACTGTTGCGAGTCTAGTCTTAACATTGTCAGCCAGCTCATATACCTTACTTCCCGTAAATAAGTAATCAGACATTATGTACCCTGTTATATTACCTGACTTGATTTTTAGCCATTCACCTTCTGTCTCAAGAATAGTTGCAGCCCCATTCTTGTATAGCTTTCCTAAGACCATGCTTTCAGCACTTGCTTCACTTCTTATGTTTACATAATTCGCAACATTAGCTATTGCTAAATCCTGATATTCTATGATAGGATCAAGAATATTACCTATTTCCGTATTTGTTATACTAGGATTTACACTGATATCATTTAGCAAAACCGTTATACCTGCTATAGGCTGTCCCGCCGCATGTGCAAGTTTGGGCCCTCCCATTAACGCCATTGAACCTATCATACAATATGTAGCTATTTTACGTGTCATTCTAGTCATATAATCCTCCAGATACTTGTTTATTGTTTATAGCAGAGGATTTATCCTCCCGCCATAGTATATAAATTATGATTTATTAACCAATCATTACGCAATTGTTAAATTTGTTACAAAAATATTATACTATATGATAGTGTAAAATGCATGTGGAAGTTTTTTCTTATTAGCCACTTACCAAGATAAAGAAATAAGGAGTAGTTTATGATTAAATAAGGAGTTGGGTTATAAAAGGAGTTGGAATATAAAAGGGGTTGGGTTATAAGATGAACTATATTCATTTTTCTATAAATATGATATACTTCACGAAAGGCGGTTTAGTCTATGGATATAGTAGGTTGAGAACTGCTTATATTATATCAACACGTTTTGGAGGTTATTATGGCATTAGATGGAGTAGTAATTGCAAATATTGTACACGAATTAAAAAGCACCCTACTTGGTGGGAGAATTAATAAAATAGCTCAACCTGAGAAGGATGAGCTTTTGATAACTATAAAAGGACAGGAAAGAAAAGCATTTAAACTATTACTCAGTGCCGGTGCCGGTATGCCATTGGTTTACCTGACAGAGAATACAAAGACCAGCCCCATGACAGCCCCGAATTTTTGTATGCTACTTCGTAAGCATCTAAACAGTAGTAAAATACTTGATATTAGCCAGCCCGGGCTTGAGAGAATTATATCATTTAAGCTGGAGCATATGGATGAGCTCGGTGATTTAAGAATAAAGCATCTTATTATAGAGCTCATGGGTAAACATAGCAATATTATTTTCTGTGATGATAGCATGACTATTATTGATAGTATTAAGCGAATCAACCAGTTTATGAGCTCAGTTCGTGAGGTCCTTCCCGGAAGGGAATACTTCATCCCTAATACTACAAATAAGCTTGATCCTCTTACCATTGACTATGCTTCCTTTAGAGATAATATATTAAATAGGGCAATGCCCATCGGTAAAGCTATATATACAGGACTTACAGGTATCAGCCCACTAATGGCAAATGAAATCTGCTATAGGTCTTCTATCGATTCAGGCGAATCAACCTCAGTACTGAATGAGGATACAGGGCTTCACCTATATCGTAACTTTGAAAGGTTGATGAAGCTTGTTCAGGACAATGAATTTTCACCTAATATCGTTATAGGGGATCGTGGCCCCATAGAATTCTCCAGCCTTCCATTAACCTGCTATTCCGGACATGATATAGAAGAACTTTCTTCCGCTTCATTTATGCTGGAGACTTATTATTCCATAAAAAATGCCACATCTAGAATACAGCAAAAGTCCTCCGACCTTAGAAAGCTTGTAGCAAATGCCATAGAACGCTCTACTAAAAAATATGATTTACAGCTTAAGCAACTGAAGGATACAGATAAAAAAGATAAGTATAGGGTGTACGGAGAGCTCATAACTGCCTTTGGTTATGGCTTGGAGCAAGGGGCCAAAGAGCTCCTAGCACAAGATTATTATAATAATAATGAGGATATTACAATTCCCCTGGATCCTCTGCTCTCACCAATGGAAAATGCTAAGAAATATTTTGAAAAATATAACAAGTTAAAAAGGACTTATGAAGCATTATCCTCCTTAATTCAGGAAACCATGGATGAGACCCGTCACTTGGATTCCATTAAGACATCCTTAGAAATCGCCACTGATGAGTATGATTTGAACGCGCTTCGCCATGAGCTCATGGAATATGGATATATAAAAAAGAAGTTTAGCCAAAATAAAGGCGGAATGAAAAGCGGAAATGAAAAAATATCAAAAAGCAAACCCTTTCACTATATTTCTTCTGACGGACATCATATGTTTGTAGGAAAAAACAATTATCAAAATGAAGACCTAACATTTAAGCTGGCCAATGGGAATGATTGGTGGTTTCATGCAAAGAACCTGCCCGGTTCCCATGTAATAGTGAAGTCCAATGGAAATGAACTACCTGATAGAACATTTGAGGAGGCCGCTAGACTGGCAGCCTACTATAGTGGGGCCAAGGATACAGACAAGGTTGAAATAGACTATACCCAGCGAAAGAATATCAAAAAACCAAGTGGCAAAGCACCTGGCTTCGTAATATATAGTAGTAACTATTCCATGGTAGCTGATACAGACATATCAGAAATTAAGAATGCAGAGGATTAGAAATTAATACAAGATCAGAGTTGTCTTATAATAGCTCAGTTTAAAAATATAAGTTTTAGAATTGCTAGATAATATATTAAATATATGGACTAGAATTGCCTTATAATACTTAAGATTATGAAATACCACTAATTAGGAGATTAATGGAGGAGATTGATATGATTACTGCTGACTTACATGTACATTCCGAGTATTCCAGTGATGGAAAGGCCTCAATGGAGGATATGATCAATCAGGGAATTAAGAAGGGGTTAAAAACCATATGCTTTACAGATCATATGGATTATGACTATCCTAATAAATATAAGTACGAATTTCAGCTAGAGACTGAGGGTTATCTACATCAGCTCCAGATTATGAAGGAAAAATATAAATCACAGATTGAAATTCTTACAGGAATTGAGCTTGGAATCCAGCCCCATGTAACAGATCGTATGAATGATCTTGTAAATAAATATTTCTTTGATTTTATAATCGGATCTGTCCATGTGGTGGATCAAATCGATCCCTATTATCCACAGTACTGGAAGAATGGTAGTGAGGAGGACGGAATACTCAAATGCTTTAGGGCAATTAAGGAAGGCTGTGAAAGCTTTCAGGGCTATCATGTGTGCGGACATATCGATTATATAGTCCGTTATGCTCCAAGCACTAAGGTGAAATATAATGAATACTCCTACCCATATTACGCTGATGTTATAGACGAGATACTGAAAACTCTTTTAAAACACGGCAAAGGTATCGAGGTAAACACCTCTGGATACAAATATGGCCTTGGGCATCCTCATCCCAAGACCGAGATTCTAAAAAGATATAAAGAGCTAGGTGGTGAAATTATCACCATCGGTTCAGACGCCCACTTACCCGAGCATTTATGCTACGACTTCGAGCGGGTAGCAAGCCTCCTTAAGGATACCGGTTACCGCTATTATACAATCTTCAAAGAGGGCAAGCCCATAATGAAGCGACTATAAATCATTGCCTGAGGGAACCCTATATACGAACCGGCTTTTTCTTTGTATTTGCTTTATAAGATTGTCCCTCCACCCACAACATAGCCGTCCTTATAAAAGACTGCCGCTTGTCCAGGGGTTATCGCTCTCTGAGCTTCATCATATTCACATAGAATTTCATCCGCTGCTGTCCTCTTAATGGTGCACCTTGCACCCTTATGGCCGTAGCGGATTTTAGCATTTACAACCATTTCATCTTCCAAATCATCTATTGCCATGAAATTTAAATCTCTTATATAGAATCGGTCTGTATATACGTCTCCTGCTTCTCCGATTACCACCTCATTGGTCTTCGAATCTAGCTTCATCACAAATACAGGTCTACCAAGGGCAATATTTAGGCCCTTCCTTTGGCCTATGGTATAATGGGCTAAACCCTGATGCTTACCAAGGATATTTCCTCTAGCATCAACAAAATTACCGGGAGTAAACCCATAACCCGAACCCTCCATATCTCTTTTATAGAGCGCTCTCTTCTCCTCAATAATCCTTTTATTATCCTCATCACCAAGATATTCCTGGATAAACCCTGCATAGTCATTATTTGTAACAAAGCAAATTTCCTGACTATCAGGCTTATTGGCTACTGGAAGATCTAGCTTATTTGCAATAGCTCTAATCTCATCCTTAGAGTAAGCTCCCACAGGCATTAGTGTATGCTCAAGTTGATACTGAGTGAGATTATATAGGGCGTAGGTCTGGTCCTTTGCCTTTGTCACAGAATTCTTAATTGCATACCTGCCATTCGAAAGCTTGTCTATAGAAGCATAATGACCAGTTGCAATATAATCTGCACCGATGGATAGTGACCTGGCAAGAAGCGATTCCCACTTAACAAATCTATTACATGCAATACAGGGATTCGGAGTTCTAGCCATGACATATTCGGATACAAAATAATCTATGACAGTCTCCTTGAATTCCTTCCTAAAATTCATTACATAATGTGGAATATCCAAGACTGAAGCTACTCTTTTGGAATCCTCTACTGCTCCTAAGCCACAGCAGCCACCATTTTCAGATATAGAGCATACATCCTCGTCCTGCCAAATCTGCATAGTAACACCTATGACATCATATCCCTCTTCCTTTAAAAGATATGCTGCTACAGAGGAATCCACTCCTCCTGACATTCCAACTACAACCTTCTGCATTAGTATCTCCTATCTAAAGCACTTAATAGATTATCTCTTCCTTTTCCTCTTCTTCCTCATGAACATCGGACTTAGGCCTTTCTAATCCATCTATCTTTATACCATTTCTCTCTGTATAATCCCATAAGGCTGCATGAATAGCTTCCTCTGCAAGAAGCGAGCAATGAACCTTAACAGGAGGCAAGCCATCAAGAGCTTCCATAACTGCTTTGTTTGTAACCTTAAGAGCATCCTCTACCGTCTTTCCTTTAACTAACTCTGTAGCAATGCTACTAGTTGCAACTGCTGCCCCGCATCCAAAGGTCTTAAACTTTACATCTTGAATAATACCCTTCTCATCTATATCCAGGTACATCCTCATAATATCACCGCATTTAGCATTTCCTACAGTGCCAACACCGCTAGGATTTTCTATTTCTCCCATATTTCTTGGATTTGAAAAATGATCCATTACTTTTTTAGTATACATAATCTTCCTCCATTTATCTATTAGTACTGGTATATACCAATATTAT
>CAZODB010000091.1:1271-8835 GCA_964578425.1 uncultured Herbinix sp. | reverse complement strand
GCTAGTATTATATTTACAATATGTGCGTTTTTTGGAGTACTTGCTGTATTTTCAATCTCAATATATATGATAATCAGTGGAACCCCTGCCATATTTGAGGTCGGTTTTAAGGACATATTGTTCGGGACTATATGGAGACCAAATGGAGCAGATCCCTCATACGGAATTTTATATGTTATCTTAACCTCGATAGTTGGTACATTTATGGCAATACTAATAGGTGTTCCCATCGGTGTAATGACAGCAATTTTTTTAGCAGAAACAGCACCAAAGCCTTTAGCTGCTATAGTAAAGCCTGCAGTAGAGTTACTTGCTGGCATACCCTCTGTAATCTATGGCTTATTGGGTGTTCTGATACTAAATCCATTAATGTATAAAATAGAGTTAGCTATATTTAGGGATTCGCCAGATCATCAATTTACTGGTGGATCAAATCTACTGTCTGCGGTTATTGTCCTAGCTATAATGATATTGCCAACAGTTATTAGTATAAGTGAATCAGCAATCAGATCAGTACAAAAGGATTATAAGCTCACATCCTTAGCATTGGGAGCAAGTCATATTCAGACTATTTTTAAAGTAATACTACCAGCGGCAAAATCAGGCATTGTAACAGCAATTGTTCTGGGTGTAGGCCGTGCTATAGGGGAAGCAATGGCTATCAGTCTTGTGGCTGGAAACGGAGTTAATTTTCCGCTTCCATTTAACTCCGTGAGATTTCTTACAACAGCGGTTGTATCAGAAATGTCCTATGCGACAGATACTCATAAACGAGTTTTATTTACTATAGGACTTATATTATTCATGTTTATTGTTATTATAAATCTCATACTAAACAAGGTGGTGAAGGGAGGAAATAAGGATGCAAAATAATAGCCTTTATCGGAAAAATGCCAGACCAATGGATAAGATTATCCATTGCTTAATATACCTATGCGCCTTCTTATCTATTGCCCTTTTAGTGGGAATTGTAGGATATGTAGGGTATAGAGGAATCTCTTCAATCAATTGGAAGTTTCTAACGACTGTACCAAGTGCAATCAAACAAACGGTAGGAATTGCAGGAAATATAGTTAATACATTATATATAATAGTTATAACTCTTATAATAGCAATACCCTTTGGTGTGGGTTCAGCCATATATCTAAATGAATATGCAAAGCCAGGCAAAGTGGTTAATTTAATCGAGTTTACAACTGAGACCCTATCCGGAATACCATCCATAGTATTTGGCTTGTTTGGTTATGTGTTTTTTGGTGTTACCTTAGGATTGGGATATTCTATATTGACAGGCTCCTTGACTCTAACATTAATTATACTACCTCTTATAACAAGAAACACACAGGAGGCTCTAAAGACGGTTCCCAGTAGCTATAGAAGCGGAGCATTGGGCATAGGAGCTACAAAATGGTATATGATTCGTACCATATTACTGCCATCAGCCATGCCGGGAATTATAACAGGTATTATATTATCTATAGGACGTATTGTGGGAGAATCGGCAGCCCTATTATTCACATCAGGAAGCGGATATCTTCTTCCCAAATTCGGAGAATATGGTGAAGGATTATTCAAGAAGATACTACAACCAGGAGGAACATTAACAATAGAGTTATATCTAAGTATGGAAAAGGCAAAGTATGATACGGCATTTGGAATAGCCTTTGTGTTGTTGTTAACTGTATTAGGAATTAATTTATTAACAAAATATTTGTCTGGCAAGTTAAATGTGGAAAAAAGGGGTCGCTAGACCATGTTTTGTGGATAAACTATGGCTACTAGAAGCCAATGTAAAAACAAGTATATGCAGACGTGTTTTTTATTGGAAAATTGGAGGAGACTAATTTTGAAGGATAAGATATGTACTAAGGATTTGAATTTGTATTATGGTATGAACCATGCATTAAAGGATGTAACGATGAACATTAAGGAAAATACTATTACTGCATTTATAGGTCCTTCTGGATGCGGAAAATCTAGCTTTCTTAGAACGCTAAACAGAATGAACGATTTAATTCCTGATGTTGCAATAAGTGGAGAAGTGCTATTAGATGGAGAAAACATCTATGATTCCCGTGTAGACACCACACTTTTACGAAAAAAAATCGGAATGGTTTTTCAGCAGCCAAATCCCTTTCCTATGTCAGTATATGATAATGTTGCCTATGGACCTAGAATTCATGGGATAAAGAGCAAATCAAAATTAGATGAAATCATAGAAAGAAGCTTAATAGATGCGGCGCTTTTTGATGAAGTAAAGGATAGATTAAAAAAGTCTGCCTTGGGATTATCAGGAGGACAGCAGCAAAGACTTTGTATTGCAAGAGCATTAGCTGTTGAGCCGCAGGTATTACTAATGGATGAGCCCACTTCCGCCTTGGATCCTATATCTACCCTTAAGATAGAGGAGTTAATGTCTGAGCTAAAGAAAAGCTACACTGTAGCTATAGTTACCCATAATATGCAACAGGCAGCAAGAATTTCAGATTATACCGCTTTTTTCTTAGTAGGTGAGGTGATTGAATTTGCCATTACGGATACTTTATTTACACGACCTATAGATAAACGAACAGAGGATTATATAACAGGTAGATTTGGTTAGTTCATTTGTTTGACAGTAATTACTATAGAAATTATAATGAACAAGATGGAAGGTTTAAGTAAATATAATAACATAAGGTGTGTTTTTTCATAAATAGTTTGTTGCCGCCGGTGCGGTAGATGGAGGTTATTATGGCTGCAAGATTAAGTTTTGATTCAGAACTGAAGTTACTTAAAGAGGACTTACATGAAATGGCCCATTTGATAGAGCTTGCTATAGAGAACATAATGATTGCCTTTGAGAATCAGGATGAGAAACTAGCAAGAGAGATTATACAGGGAGATAGGATTATAAATGATATAGAGAGGGCTATAGAAGCCAGGTGCTTATCTTTAATTATTAAGCAACAGCCTGTAGCTAAGGATTTAAGGATTGTAACAACAGCCCTAAAGGTTGTTACTGATATGGAGCGAATAGGCGACCATGCCGCTGATATTGGCGAGCTTATTATTCGAGAGAAGAGAGAACATATATATGACCTGGTAAAGCACATTCCGGAGATGGGAAGGGCGGCCAAGGACATGGTACGTGATGCTGTTACCGCTTTCACTACAATGAATGTGGAAATGGCCAGAGAGCTTATTAAGCAGGATGATATAGTAGATGAACTCTTTGATAAGGTAAAACAGGAGGTAGCGAATATATTAAGGGCATCCTCAGAGCAGGTTGATCAATGTGTTGACATACTAATGATTGCCAAATATTTAGAGCGTATTGGAGATCATGTTGTTAACATTTGTGAATGGACTGAATTTCATGAGACGGGTTCAATGAATAATATTAGATTACTATAATGAATGGAGGTTATGATGGGACATATCTATGTAATTGAAGATGATGAAAGCATCAGGGAGCTTATAAAAATTGCCTTGGAGGGCTTTGGCTACAGTATTAGGGCATATGAATCAGCTGAACCTGCATTAGAGGACATGAAGAGTGAAGCGCCGGAATTGGCCATATTTGATATTATGCTTCCAGGAATGGATGGATTGACAGCCATTAAGAGTATTCGAGAGGATGATACACTTAGGGAAATTCCAATTATCTGTTTAACGGCAAAGGATAAAGAACTGGATAAGGTTGCAGGGCTCGATGTAGGAGCTGATGATTATATAACGAAGCCTTTTGGAGTATTAGAGTTGGCTGCTAGAATTCGGTCATTGTTACGTAGATCAGGCAAGGAAGACCAGCATGAGATGACATCGGGCTTAATTAGAATTAACCCGATGACAAGGGAAGTATTCGTTGGTGACCAGCTTATTGATCTTACATTTAAGGAGTATGAGCTTTTATTGTATTTATTTGAAAATAGTTCCAGGGTTGTATCAAGAGATGAGATGTTAAACCAGATATGGGGTTATGAGTATGATGGAGAATCCAGAACATTGGATATACATATCCGTACTTTACGGGGGAAGCTTGGACCCATAGGAGCAGAGAGCATAAAAACAATTCGAAGTGTGGGATACCGCTTTGTTAAGCAATAGGAGAGGTATGAAGAGAGCAATATTTAAAAATTTCATCGTTATACTAGTAGTGGCGCTTTTATTAAGCGGCAGTATTTTTAGTGTTGTAATCAGTAAAGTATTATCAAGAAACACAAGACAAAATATGCTCAATATACTTTATGTTATGGATGAAACCCTTGATTATGATAAAGATTTGAAGTCACAGATAGAACAATTAAGTCTCTTATATGAGAATAGTAAGGCTAGAATAACCATTATGGACACAAAGGGAAATATATTGGCTGATAGCGATGTTTCTGATTACTTGAATATGGAGAATCATATAGACAGAGAGGAGATACAGCAGGCATTAAGGGAAGGTAATGGATATGTAAGAAGAAAATCAGATACCCTTAATATATCCATGCTATATGTATCCTACATATCAAGGCACGGTGGCTATCTATTACGTATATCAATGCCGTTTTCTGGGATTTTGGACTATCTACCTATACTATTTCCTGCAATTTTATTAAGTCTAGGGGTAAGCATTATAATTTCCTTGATATTAGCAAAGAAATTCTCAGGTACGATTACAAAGCCTCTTTATGAAATTTCGGAGGAGCTCTTAAAGCTTCAAGAGAATAATCCGGAATTCTCATTTAAGCCCTATGAGTATTATGAGCTTAATCTAATTGCTGATACCACTAAGCGAATGGCAGATGCGGTTAAGGAATCTATGAAAAAAATAGAGTTTCAAAAACTAATTAGACAAGAGTTTTTTACCAATGTCTCTCATGAACTAAAAACACCCATCACCTCTATAAAAGGTTATATTGAGTTATTAGAAAATGGTATGGCAACAAATGAAAATATGAAGATGGAGTTCATGGCCAGAATAAAGAAGGAAGCTCAAAATATGACAGGCTTGATAAATGATATTCTTATGATTTCACATCTGGAGACAAAGGAGGCAGAGGTTATAATAACAGAGGTCAGAATTTGTCCGCTAATAAATGAAATAATTGCATCATTCAAGCCCCTAGCTGCTGAAAATGATATAAGTATAGAAATGAGCTGTAAGCCTATAGTACTCTCAGCTAATCAAGGACAAATGAGGGAGCTATTCAATAATCTAATTACAAATGCAATAAAATATAACAAGCCGAACGGTAAGGTAAAGGTAATAGTCACAGTAGAGGGTAATGAGGCTATATTTATAGTAGAGGATACTGGGGTAGGAATACCGGAGGAATCAAGGCAAAGAGTATTTGAGCGGTTTTACAGGGTAGATAAGGGCAGAAGCAAAAAAATGGGCGGCACTGGCTTAGGGCTTTCTATTGTTAAGCATATTGTAAATTATTATAATGGCTCTATAGAGCTTGATAGTAAGGTAGGAAGTGGAACAAAAATTACCGTGAGAATCCCTATGAGTTAATAAATTATGAGCCTCTGTCGATATATATATAGACGTTAATATATTGTTATTGATGGGAGAGTAGTATGAGAGGAAAAGTTAGTATTATATTATTTGGAATTAGTTTTCTTGTAGCAGTACTGGGAGAAGCCTATATCCTTAATGTATCCTCGCCTCATTTGTTTAGTATCCTAGGAATCGGGATTGTGGTTATACTTACAGGATATTTATTCTTTGATTCTATCTGGGAGCATATAGCAAGCAATAATAGGAAGAAAGAGCTTCTATGGGAAGATATAAGAAGACAAGATGAAGATAAATGGAATAGCAGATACACAGAGCTATCTAATATTCAAAAGGCAACCTACGCTGCATTAAAAAAGAGTGAAATAAAGCAAGAGGAGCAAATAAAAGAATTGTCCGACAGATTAACACAGATTATACAGCTACAGAACAAGCAAATAGACGGGCAAATGAAAGCCCTTAATATATCTGTTAATTATAGTAAGGAACACACTAAGGAGCTTATAGAGGCTATAAAGCAGGAAGGTATACAAAAGGACTCTATAGAACCCGTAGGAAGGATAGAATCCCATGAAAATAAAAGTACAGAGTCCTTTGAAGATAATGGTGATTAATAGTCCACATTATAAATCCAAGAAACTATCGTCGGAGAAAGATTGCTTACGATTAGCGCGTTTTTTATAATAATCACTTCTGCGTTTTAGTCGTGGCCTTTCAACTAATACAAAATATAGGCCAATAATCAATACAAAAACCCCAACAATCAAGCCAATTATAATAGGGCGTAAGTATCCTCCGGAAGCCCTGATTTCAGGCTCCTGAGCATCAATAGTGGGTAAGGTTGAAGGTGGTGTCTGATTGATAATGTTATGAATCAGGCTAGGAGTGCTGATGTAATCATGTATAATATCAGCGCCCCCTACATACATGCCATCGTAGGTATATGAAATAGTACCTATTACATTGCGGCCTTCTTTTATTTCTGTTTCAGGATAAAAGGAGACTTCTTTTTTTGCATCCTTAAAGGAAGCAGTATTGGGAAGAACTAGATAGCCCTTTTCATCTGTTATAATAGAAGTGCTCGAATAATCCAGCATAGAATTATAACGGGTAAAGAAGGGTGATTCAGATATGACATTAGGGCTTTCCAAATCACTTATAGGATAAATCGAAAAGTGATCAAAGCCATAATCCAGTAGTTTTTTAGTATCCTCATACTGATGAGCGCTGCTATCATCCTTTAATATAACACAAATCAGTTCTAGATCACCTCGCTTTGCCATAGTAACGAGAGTATATCTCGCTTTACTGGTATATCCTGTTTTTCCACCGATAGTTCCCTCATAGCTCAATTCGTTTTTTAATATAAACTTATGATGATTTCTTAGATATCGTATCTCCTCTTGCTTATTAGTAGGTGGAAACTGGTATGTTCTTGTTGCTGTGATCTTTCTAAAGCTCTCATTTTTCATAGCCTCTCTAGTTATTAAAGCCATATCATAGGCAGTAGTATAGTGGTTGTCATCAGGAAGACCATGAGGGTTAACAAAATTCGAATTTAATGCGCCAAGACTTTTAGCCTTTTCATTCATCATATCTGAAAAAGCCGGTATACTTCCGGCTACGTGCTCGGCAGCTGCATAGGTAACTTCATTGGCAGATTCTAAAAGTATACCGTATAGGCACTGCAAAACAGTGAGCTGCTCACCCACATCTATTCCAATATGTGTGCTATCTCGCTCGATATTAAAGATAGCATCCTTCGAGAAAGTAACTACCTCTCCGGGAGAGGCGTTCTCAATAACTAATAGCGCTGACAAAACTTTGGTTATACTAGCAGGATAATAAGTGTCATTCATATTCTTTTCATATAAAATCAATCCTGTAGAGGCTTCCATAACTATAGCGGCTTCCGCATATACATTTGGACCCTGTGGCCAGGAATCAGTGTGCTCATAGCTACTGGCTGATGCCGAGGTTATAAGGCTAGATAACAATAAGCTAGTAGTACAAATAATAGAAATAATAAGCTTTTTCATAAAAACCTCCATAAGACAAATTAAGAATAAAGGA
>CAZODB010000091.1:0-1171 GCA_964578425.1 uncultured Herbinix sp. | reverse complement strand
CCCTACTTTCTTTTGTACTATTAATATTATAAACACAAATCAATAAAAGCACAAGAACCTATACATAGTAAAAATGCAGGTCAATCCCTTAAACAAGTATACTATAAAGTGATAATTTTTAAAACTAAATACTTCAGCAGCATAAAATTATGTTTTTTTATATATTCATAAATAACCATTTCATATCATAATCATATGTTTAGCATATATATATAATAGAAATAGAATAATAAAAGAAATAAGGTGGCATATGAGAAAAAAATGGAAGCATAAGATGGCAAAGGCCACGGGAAGTAATTATAAGCTAAACAAAAAAATAATGCAGCTAAAAAGGTCATGGGATGAAGTCGAAGGAGTAATAAACGGATCTGTTAAAAATAAAAAAAGTAATAAATGTTGACATTTATATTATCATGACATAATATAAGGGTCACATAATATTAAGAACTTTATGAGATACTATACAATAACATTTTGAGTTTGGAGTATGACATCATGGTAGATTATACAGATGACCAAACAGAAAGAATGGAGGAAAACATGACTTTTAAATTTACAGATGCTAATTTTAAAAACGAAGCTCTAGAAGCGGACAAGCCCGTACTAGTAGACTTTTATGCGGATTGGTGTGGACCTTGTAAGATGATGGCTCCTGTCATAGATGAACTTGCCGAAGAGTATGAAGGAATCGTTAAAATCGGTAAGCTAAATGTGGATGACAATCCCGAGACAGCTAGGCAGTACCGTGTTATGACCATTCCAACGATGATTATCTATAAGAACGGTGAAGCAGTGGATACAGTAGTTGGAGTAGTTGCAAAGAAGGCACTAATGGAGAAACTTGATGCCCATAAGTAAAAATCTTCTTTAGCCATAAGAATATAATGCAGGACAAGGAGAAACTGATATAAAACCCATGTCCTGCATTAAGATTATGAAGCTTAAAAATAAACATTATACAAGAGGTATTACTAGATATTTACACGATATTTAAACTAGCAATTTTCAGGAAATAAAAACATTTGAAAAAGTACTTGCAAAAAGTAAGACCATGCATTATAATTACATTTGCGTTCAAAAACAAGTGCCTTTAGCTCAGTTGGCAGAGCACCTGACTCTTAATCAGGGTGTCCAGGGTTCGAACCCCTGAAGGCGCACTATAAAAGGTTCT
>CAZODB010000090.1:0-8893 GCA_964578425.1 uncultured Herbinix sp. | reverse complement strand
CTCACATCCAGACTTTACTGTCGGTTTTGGAATTTCACCAAATCAGTCACAGTGACTTTTTCACTATGAGTCGCGGACTTTACCGCCGGTAGGGAATTACACCCTGCCCCGAAGATTTACCTTATTTATTTTATATAATAATCATACATAATCCACATTGCATTGTCAAGCTAACACTCATATAATTTTTATGCTTTTAATTTTTATGCTTATTTCTATTTGTAAGCACTAAACCTAAAGGATCATAGTAAGACTAATTCTATTTTTAGGTGCATCCACACTAAGAACCTTAACTTCTACAATATCACCAACACTTACAACATCCAGCGGATGCTTTACAAATCGCTTGTTGGATAGCTGGGATATATGAACAAGACCATCCTGATGGACTCCGATATCCACAAATGCTCCGAAGTCTATTACATTTCGGACAGTTCCCTTTAATATCATCCCTTCCTTTAAATCTGACATTTCTAGCACATCAGTCCGAAGGATAGGCTTTGGCATCTCATCTCTAGGATCTCTTCCGGGCTTTTCTAATTCCTTAATGATATCGCTTAATGTAATCTCACCAATACCAAGCTCTTTGGAAAGCTTGGTCTTATCCCCTGCCCTCTTACTTAATAAGGAGTCGTTATACATCTGTATATCCTTGTTGGAATTTGCTCTTTTTTGATCGTTTGATGCTTCCTCTTGAGTCGGAGCAACTGTCCCTGACATAGCTGCTGCCAAGGCCTTTGCTAGGGCTGTTTCCTGTGATTTCACCACAAGCCCAGGCTTCTTTTTATCTCTACTTTGTTTTGATACATTTTCTTTTTTAGGCTCTTCCTTCAATGTGCTCTTCAATGAGGTCTTCGATTGATTCTGCTTTACATCCTCTAATGTCATTCCTAGCTTTATTAGTAAGGCAGCTGTAGCAGCATAGGATTCTGGATGAACACCGGTTGCATCCAAAGGATTATCCCCATTACGGATTCGAAGAAAGCCTGCGCATTGCTCAAAAGCCTTAGGCCCAAGCTTTGCTATCTTAAGTAGCTCTTTTCTATTATGAAACTTACCATTTGCTTCCCTATATGCAACTATATTATTAGCAATTGTCTTATTAACTCCCGATACATATTCTAGCAAGGACACCGATGCGGTATTGAGATCTACACCAACTCTATTTACACAATTTTCTACCACTCCCGTTAAAGCATCAGTCAGCTTCTTCTGATTCATATCATGCTGATATTGTCCTACACCTATTGATTTAGGATCAATCTTAACCAACTCCGCCAAAGGATCCTGCAATCTTCTAGCTATGGAAGCAGCACTTCTTTGTCCTACATCAAAGTTAGGGAATTCTTCGGTTGCCAGCTTACTTGCGGAATATACTGAAGCACCCGCTTCATTTACTATGACATAGCTGATGGGCTTATTTAATTCCTTAATGAAATCCACAATAATCTTTTCTGATTCTCTAGAAGCAGTTCCATTTCCAACCGAAATCATTGTGATATTATATTTATCTATTAATTTTTTTAGTACTCTCTTTGATTCCTCTATTCTATTCAGAGGAGGTGTAGGATAGATAACGATAGTATCCAGAACCTTTCCTGTACTGTCAACAACTGCCAGCTTACATCCAGTTCTAAATGCTGGATCCCATCCAAGTACAATCTGACCACTTATAGGGGGTTGCATAAGTAGCTGGACAAGATTTTTACCGAATACTGTGATAGCCCCGTCCTCGGCCTTTTCAGTTAAATCATTTCTGATTTCCCTTTCTATCGCGGGAGCAATCAACCTCTTATAGCTGTCTTCAATTACAGCGCCTAATATGTCATTCGTATGAGCATTGTCCTTTATAATAACCTTCTTCTCTAAATAACGAAGAATTCTTTCCTCAGGAGCTACTATTTTGATTGTAAGTATCTTTTCCTTTTCTCCACGGTTTATGGCTAGCACTCTATGGCCTGCCAGCTTTTCTATATCTTCCTCAAAATTATAATACATTTCATATACTGTCTCTGCCTTCTCATCCTTTGCCAGGGAGGTTAACTTACCCTCCTTCATAGTGGCTTCACGGATATAACTTCTATACTCAGCCTCGTCAGATACCTCCTCAGCAAGAATATCCATAGCTCCTGCAATAGCCGCGTCTACAGTGCTTACCTCTTTTTCCTCTGATAAATAGTCTTCAGCCAGCTCACTAATTGGTCTGTCGGTTTCCTGCGCCTTAATAATCTCTGCCAGACCATCAAGACCCTTCTCCTTAGCAATAGTAGCCCTCGTTCTTCTCTTTGGACGATACGGTCGATATAAGTCATCTACAAGCACCATAGTCATAGCCTCAAGAATTTGTTTCTTTAACTCCTCTGTCAGCTTACCCTGTTCTTCAATACTATTTAAAACTTGGGCCTTCTTATCCTCAAGGTTTCTTAAATATAGCAGCCTCTCATGCAGTGTTCTTAGCTGCTCATCATCTAAGGACCCTGTCACTTCCTTACGATACCTGGCTATAAAAGGTATGGTGTTCCCCTCATCAATTAGCCTGACGGCTGCTTCTACCTGCTCCAGGCCTATGTTCAGTTCTTCTTTTAGTTGCTTTAATATATCCATTATAATCATGCCTTTCTCATAGCCTGCAAGCTTTGAATCGCAGGCACTCTTTTGAATTAATATAGTGGGTCTAAAGTAAATTCTATATAAGAGCCACTTATGCTTATACATTTTATAACATTCTTATCATACCAAAAGCATTAATGAAAATCAATAAACACTTTGACTCTATAAGGTTAGCTAAAGGTTTATAAAGGGTAGGGATTAGATAAATCATATAGAATTAATTAAATAAAAAGCCACAATAGTACAAGGCTTAAGCACTGTACAGTTGTGGCTTTTTTATTTTATTACACAAGAAGAACACTCCTGACTTTAGTCGTGAGAGGTTCAAACTTGGGATAGCAAAAACATTTCATGGACAGCGTTCATTGCCTTGTCTACATGATCTTCATCGATTAGTACGGTAACCCTGATTTCGGAGGTGGAGATCATCTTGATATTTACTCCTACATCGTATAGTGCTTCGAACATCTTAGCTGCAACACCGGCATTTGTCATCATACCAGCTCCCACTATGGAGACCTTCGCTACGCCTCTTTCCACGTCTACCTTATGACATTTTAGACTGGTCTGACGGTGGCGCTCTATGGTTGCTACTGCCTCCTCAAGGTCATCCTCACTTACTGTAAAGCTGATATCCTTAGTGCCATCCCTACCTATAGATTGAAGAATAATGTCTACATTTATATTATGTCTTGCTAAGTGATGAAATAACTTAAAGGCAACACCTGGTTGATCCTCCAATCCTATGACTGCTATTCGGGCTGTATTCTTATCGGACGCCACACCGCTGACAAGCATTTTCTCCATGTTTACTACCTCCTTAACAATAGTACCTTCTGTTAGATTTATACTGGAACGAACCACCAGCTGTACACCATATTTTTTCGCCATTTCTACAGATCTATTATGCAATACTCCTGCACCTAAGGATGCTAGTTCAAGCATTTCATCGTATGTTATTTCGTTCAATTTTCTCGCCGACTTTACAACTCTTGGATCCGCAGTATATACACCATCCACATCTGTGTATATCTCACATCTATCTGCATGAAGAGACGCTGCCAATGCTACAGCAGTTGTATCAGAGCCTCCTCTGCCTAGAGTGGTATAATTATCGAATTTGTTCACACCTTGAAAACCGGTAACTATAACCACTCGCCTGTCTTGTAATTCATTTCGTATTCTATCAGTATCTATTCTTTTAATTCTTGAATTACTATATACGGATGTACTATGCATTGCAACCTGATAAGCATTTAATGATACTGCAGGCACTCCCAAGACATCCAGCGCCATGGCCATCAGTGATACAGACACCTGCTCTCCCGTAGTAAGTAGCATATCCATTTCGCGCTTAGGAGCATTTGGGTTAATATCCTTTGCCAACTCTATTAGGACATCGGTCTGCTTTCCCATTGCTGATAATACAACTACAATTTCATTGCCATCCTTATAATCTTCTACAATCCTTTTGGCAACATTATAAATTTTCTCCTTATCGGCTATTGATGATCCGCCAAATTTTTTTACTATTAGCATAGCTGCCTCCCAATATTAGTTTTCATACTTATGCTTATTCTCCTTTGTCAAATAGTCTGTCGATGATAGTATATCCTTTAGTAACCACAATGCCACTGCTCATAGCATCAATTTCATTATAAAGATAAGTATTTTCTTTATTAATTCTACTGTCATAAAGAAGATAAGGGACCGGATCATCAGTGTGAGTTCTTAGGCGGATTGGAGTAGGATGATCAGGTAATACTAGCAGCCTAAACTCCTCTCCTGATGCTTCCATACCATCTATAACAGGCTTTATCACTCTTTGATCTAGATAATGTATTGCTTTTACTTTATTCTCCAAGCCGCCCTGATGTCCCATCTCATCCGGAGCTTCCACATGGATATATACAAAGTCATAATTATGCTTAAGTATTACCTCCAAAGCTGCTTCTGCTTTTCCTTCATAATTAGTATGAAGTGTACCGTTTGCACCTGGAACCGTGATCACCTTCATCCCTGCTCCAACAGCTATGCCCTTCAGTAAATCAACCGCAGATATCATTGCACCTTTTTTATTATTCTTCTCCTCAAAGGATGAAAGTGCCGGCTTCGTACCCGCTCCCCAGAACCATATGGAATTCGCCTTGTTAAGGCCTTTTTCCTTACGCTTTATATTTATAGGATGTTCATTAAGAATATCGTAGCTTTTAATCATCATTTCCTTTAAGGCAGTATCCTCTGGAAGATAATCTTTTATAGCTTGCCCTAAGATATCATGGGGTTCCTTAAGAGAGGCGACCTTGCCATTTCTCCAAATAGTCAGATGTCTATAGCTGGTTCCTACATAATATTTATATAATTCATCCTCCAACTTAGCTCTCACTGCCTCCATTAATATAGCGGCATCCTCTGTGGATATTTCTCCTGAGCTATGATCTATAATGGTTTTGTCTTCATAGGGGCCTTCCTCTGTGAGTGTAACTAGATTGCACCTAATAGCAATATCTGTATCCATCATGTCTACCCCTATGCTTAACGCCTCCAGAGGAGACCTTCCTGAATAATATATAGCAGGATCGTATCCAAGAACCGATAGATTCGCCGTGTCACTTCCGGGTTTCATCCCCTTAGGTATAGTATGAACTAGCCCAATTTCTGATTTTCCTGCTAAGGAATCTATACATGGTGTATCAGCCACCATAAGCGGCGTCTTATTACCAAGAGCTGGGATAAGCTCATCAGACATTCCATCTCCCAATATTATAATGTATTTCACATCCTCAAGCCCTTTCGTATAATAATTAAAATCTTACTCGAATACTTCCTATTAAACCTGAAATATACTTTTTCTTATCCTTCATTACTCTTTCAGATATCATCGGTGTAATAAATGCATACTCATCCTTAACTACTTTCACTACTTCTATTGCCTCACCAAATAATGCTTTCATATTATCCAAGGATTCATCCTTATTAACACGAATAAAGAATCTATGTTTTACCGAGTTGATGTCTATTAATTCAAGCTTCTTGCTACTCCAGATAGTCCAGATATTTTTATTAAGATGCTTAGCCGCGTCTACCACATCTGCTACAACAGCACTGGCAGTAGGTAGCTTGCCTGCCCCGCTACCATAGAACATAACATCACCTATGACATTTCCTCGGACATATATGCCGTTAAAGACATCAGCTACACTGTACAGCGGATGATTTACCCTAATCATCATAGGAGCAACCATAGCATATACATTTTTATCATCCTCTCTAATGCTGGATGCAAATAGCTTGATCCTTGCATCTAATGCCTTTGCATATTTGATGTCCACATCGGTAATATTTGAAATTCCTTCTGTATATATATCTTCAAAATCCACTTGCATACCATAAGCTAAGGATGAAAGAATTGCTATTTTTCTGCAAGCGTCATGACCGTCCACATCAGCTGATGGGTCCCTCTCAGCATACCCTAAGGCCTGGGCCTCTTTTAAGGCTTCATCAAATCCTATTTCCTCATCACTCATTTTAGTGAGTATATAATTAGTGGTGCCATTTAATATACCTGTAATCTCTACAATCTCGTCTGCTGTAAGAGATTGATTAAGGGGGCGAATTATCGGAACTCCTCCACCCACACTTGCCTCAAAGAGAAAATTCAGTTCTCTTTCTTCTGCAATACTCAAAAGCTCCGCTCCATGCTTTGCGACTAGCTCCTTGTTAGAGGTTACAACACTTTTCCCCTTAAGAAGAGCCTCCTTTACAAATGAATAGGCTGGGTTGATTCCACCCATAACCTCAACTACAATCTTTATCTCCGGATCTTCTAGAATTATATTCACATCATGAACCAGGATATCCATTATGGGGTCACCCGGAAAGTCTTTAATATCTAAAACATATTTTATATTAATCCTTTCTCCAGCTCTTTTACTAATACTATCTCCATTCGTCTTAAGAACCTCCACTACACCGGTTCCTATAGTTCCATATCCTAGGACTGCTATGTTAATCATCATTATCCTCCATTCCTGTAATATTCAAGTATTCCATAAATATTTCTTATATAATCAACCTGCTTATTTAAGGTTATTCCCTCGCCAGCGTCTTAACATAATGGATACCATCAAGTCCTCCAATCGTTTCTAATACTACGGAAATACTTTCCGTTTGGGGTAGTAACTCTATACTTAAAGTCAGCATAGCAATTTTGTTAACCGGAATAGTCTGATGGATCGTTAGAATATTCGCCTGGGATTCTGCCACATGATTAAGAACCTTAGATAGTAGTCCAGGGGTGTCGTCCATTTGAATCATAAATGTAACAGTCTTTCCTCTTGTATGTTCATAGAAAGGAAAAATATCATCACGATACTTATAAAAAGAGCTTCTGCTTATCTGAACTGCGTCCGTTGCCTCCTGCACCGTAATAACCCTTTCTGAATCAATAAGTCTTTTTGCTTCTACAACCTTTAAGAGCACTTCAGGTAATGCTTTCTTTTTTACAATATAATACTGTTCTTCTTTCACTTTTCACTACCTCCAAAAGATCACATTAAACCATGTGTATGCTACACGAATACAATTGTCTTTCTAAGAAAGAAATATTATCATATGTTTATGCAAAATGCAATAGCTGATTCACAGTTAAATGCCAAAAAAATCAACTTTGTGACTTATGCTTTATTAAACCTAATAATAATTAAAAATATTGTATAAAAATAATGATACAATAAGACTGTAACTTACGGATTATGTATGACAGTTAAAAGCATAAAGAGACCTAAAAAAGAAAGTGGTTGTTATGACTATATGTGCCTTTGCAAAAAACTTTAGGGGTGTATAGGTTCATACCTATACACCCCTAATACTTTTTCGTGGTACCTTTTTTCTTTCTAAAGTATCTTTGACAGAAATTCCTGTAGTCTTGGATGCTTAGGATTATCAAAAAATTCATCTGGAGTGTTTTGCTCCACAATCTTTCCCTCATCTATAAAAAGAACTCTAGTAGCTACCCTTTTAGCAAATCTCATTTCATGGGTTACCACTACCATTGTCATGCCCTCATCTGCTAAGCTTGCCATAAGGTCCAGTACCTCTCCAACCATTTCAGGATCAAGGGCGGAGGTTGGTTCATCAAATAACATGACATCCGGGCCCATGGCCAAAGCACGTATTATAGCAATACGCTGCTTTTGTCCCCCTGATAATTTATTCGGATAAGCATCAGCTTTTTCTGTTAGCCCGATTCGGTCTAATAGCTCCATTGCCTTATCCTTTGCTTCATCCTTTGTCATGATACCAAGCCGAACTGGTGCAAGAGTTATGTTCTCTAATACACTAAGATGGGGAAACAAATTAAACTGTTGAAAAACCATGCCCATCTTCTGTCTAACCTGATTAATATTCACATTCTTATCTGTTATGTTCTTATCTTCAAACCATATCTCGCCCTCGGTTGGTTCCTCTAATAGATTTAGGCAGCGTAGAAATGTAGATTTACCAGACCCAGAGGGTCCAATAACTACAACCTTTTCTCCTTTTTCAATAGTCTCAGTAATTTCATCTAATACTATATTATCTCCAAAGGCTTTTTTTAGATTCTTAGTTGCTATCACTCCTAGCAAGCCTCCTTTCAAATACAGACATAATTCTGGACAGACCCATAACTATCGCTAAATAGCAAAGGGCTGCAATAATAAGAGGGGGCAATATATCCCAGGTTCTTGATCCAATATATTGAGCCGCCTGAGTAAGGTCAGTTACTGCAATAACACTTGCGACCGAGGTTTCCTTTATTAGTACAATAAATTCGTTACCTAAGGCGGGAAGTATATTTCTAATAGCCTGAGGTAGTATAATCTTTACCATTGTCTGCATATAATTCATCCCCAGTGAACGTCCCGCCTCCATCTGTCCCTTGTCAATAGACTCGATTCCTGCACGTATGATTTCCGCCACATAAGCACCGGAATTTATCCCAAAGCAGACGGCTCCTATAACAATTTCATTGGAGTTTCTTGATGTAAATATCAAATTATATATAATAAGAAGCTGCACCATCAGCGGTGTGCCCCTAATAACATTGATATATACATTACATATAGATGAAAGCCACTTCATCTTGTTGTTAGTGGCCGTTACCTTAAAAACCGCTACAAGTACTCCGATTATGACTCCTAATATAATTGCAAAGAAAGATATTAAAAGCGTTATCTTTAGTCCCTTCAGATAAGCAAGATATCTCTGATCTGGTACTATTGCATTATAAAATGACATATAA
>CAZODB010000089.1:0-8941 GCA_964578425.1 uncultured Herbinix sp. | reverse complement strand
TGCAAATACATTAATATTTACATTATCACAGGCATCCCTTAGCTTCTGGAAGACCTCATCTACTGTATCCCCTTCATTTACTTTAATTGTTTCTCCGTTTACATTAATTGATCCAGCTTCATCCGCTGTGATTTTTCTGGAGGCTGTAGTATGAGAATTTCCTTCTGCGTCATCAAGATTAACCCCATTACCAACTATTACTGCTTGTCTTGCATCCTGGGTTATTCTTATGGCATAATCACCGACCTCAACGGTATCCGATAGCGAAACCAGACTTACACTATTATTAGATGAAAATGACTTTCTATCGATATTACCGTCCAGTAGTGTCATAGTATTAAATTCTGTAGTTTCAGATATACGAGTGATTTCTTCATTTAATTGATCGATTTCTGCCTGAATGGCTATTCTGTCCTCAGTGGTATAGATACCATTGGCTGACTGAACGGATAGCTCTCTCATTCTTTGAAGCATGGATTCTACTTCTATAAGAGCTCCCTCTGCCGTCTGTATAACAGATATACCATCAGAAGCATTTCTTGATGCCTGTTCTAAGCCGGATATCTGTGTCCTCATTTTCTCTGAAATAGCAAGTCCTGCGGAATCATCAGCCGCACTGTTGATTCGATAGCCTGAGGATAATTTCTCTAAGCTGGCATCTAATAGTTTGTTTGTTCTAGATAACTGATTATTAGCTTTTAATGCTGAAATATTATGGTTAATTCTCATTATCGTTCACATTCCTTTCCTCTAGGCTGCCATTCCCCTCCTTGAAAGATGGACAGCGATTACTCTATATATTATTTCAGCAACCTCCCTGTGGCCGAATTGGTTATGTGTTTATGCAACTGCGCTATCAGCTTCCTCTGCAGACCGAATCATATGTATCATAGCCTTTGCTAGCCGATATAGTATTCTTTCATTCTCTGGGCTTGTATCTCCTTCTAAGTCCCAGGAGTTTTGGTGCGTGTAGATAGCATCAGGTGCCTGCTGTAGGCAGAAATTTAACTGCTTTATAGTAATGCTTTCTTCCTCTACTACTGATATTAATGGATCAGTCAGCGTCTCCATTATCTTAAGGCTTCCTATATGATCACAGGCAATATATCCACTAAGTTTACTATCCTTTAAGGATGCTTCTGCCTTTATACTTCCTAATTTCTCTGATATAAGTGTAACTGTCACCTTTCCTCCAGATGCTTTTCCCCGAATAATGGTTAGGTTAATATTCGTAAACCTACCCGAGACCTCTATTGGAATCTGATAAAACTCTCTTTTAGCCAAATCCTTTATAAAATGCATCTGCATTCCTAAGGTTTTTAGTTGTGTAAGGCTATTAGATTCTATATTATCCTCTATGGCCTTCTCACCAATTAGAGCCTTCACTTCCTGCTCCAGATCTTCGTAGGCTTCAGTCATGGTTTCATTGTCTATTAATGTATCGGACAATTCGAGCTTTTTCTTAAGGCTATTTTGTGATTTCTCGTTTTCTACAGAATCTATTAGTCCAAATAGCTTTTTAAATACATTCCCACTATTACTCAATAGCTGTCCAGCCATCATCAAATTATTCGTAGTGCAAGGAAGTTTAAAATTATCTAGAAAGCGAATGGCTTGGTCACTGTTGCTATAAACCTCCTGCATTTCTCTTAATCTTTCATAATAATATGTCTGATCCTCACCAGGAGATGTCTGAATACCTTTTATCTGATCTAGCAGCTGCTCTGTAGTCATCCTTCCTATGGTCTCCCAGAAATTTGTATGAGCTAAGGCTTCTCCCTCAGCTTCTCTACCTACATTCTGAATATTATTATGAAGCTGGTCTAGCTTTTCCGGTGTCAAGCTGTTAAGTAGCTCCTTAATTATTGCCTTTTGATTTTCACTCTCAACCGACCCTTCATGAGAATTTGCTTCCATCCCATTTACCATATCTTCATGGCCTTTATCATGAAATATGGCTCTTAATTGATCCGATATAGATTCCTTTTCAAAAGTAAGCTCCGATAAAACACCAAACTCATCATCTATACTATAGTCCATTCCACCTCTTTTATTAGTCCTTATGGCTGTTAGTAGATGGTTTAGCGTCACCTCTTGGTCAGCTTTTATTAGGGCACCCAGTGCTGCACCATCTGACTTTTCTATATGATATAGCAATCTATATATTCCTATATAAGATTTTCTTTCTGCCTCTGTTAGACCTTCCTTCTGCTCTAGCTTGTATAGAAAAGAGCTGTATTTTTCAAGGGAGGAATATCCCTGCTCCTTTAATATCTCTATACGACTGTTTAACTCATCTATAGGTATATCCATCGGATTTACTCCATCCTTAACAATTTGAATCGCTACTGCGGGGTTCAGATTCTGAATAAGATGGTTAACACTAAGATCATAGGCCTTTACCTCTTCTATGGCTTCCTTTGTTATCTCCATTCTGTTATATCCCAAGATTCTTATAGCCCTTTGATTATACTCTGTATTCTCTATACCCATCTCCTCCATAAGGGAGCCTGTATTGGAAAATGCCTTCTTTATACTATCTCCATATTCCGATTTAGGCACAGTAAATAGGGCTTCATAAGCCTCCTTTGCTTTGTCTAGCTCCACTATAAGGTCTCTTCCTGCTGTTAGTAAGCCCGACACTGTCTGAAATCTTCTTTCGCTTAGGGTCTTTCCAAGAACATGGGCAGGAATCACCTTTAACTCATCCATACTTTCTGATGTTAATTGTAATAGCCTAAAGGAAGTCTCTTCAGAATCCATTATGGCTTGATCGTAAAGCTCTTTATAATATATTTCTTCCTCAATTCTTAATCTTTCTACAACCCTTTCCAAGGCCTCGGTCTCTATATGGAAGCCTTTTTTCTCTAAGCGCCTAGCGGCCTCCAATGTCATCTTTAAGCGTATTTCCTCTAGCTGCCTTTTTGCAGTAGCTAGTTTGGCCTGCTGATCTGAGGACAGATTGTCTCTTGGTTCTTTGTTCGACAGATCATCCTCACGATGTTGCAAAATGTTCTTAATGGTTATATCTTGATTAGATTCTACTGTCCGAATAATTTCACTCTCATTAATGGAGTTAATATCTTCTACCAACTGTGTGATGTTTTCCTCAGTCTCTATACTAATATTCCTTTCTGTTGCGCTATCAATAGAATGCTTATCAGACTCAATTAAGATGACATCCCCTGGAAGAGTACCCTCCTTCATTCCGCTTATAACCTTGTCAAAAATCATATCCTTATCATAATCCTTGCTTAAATCCCTCAGGCCTGTCAATAGGCTGATATTATCCTTTGTCAATGGTATATCGTTCTCTATAAGCCATCTTGCATCTTCAAGGACAACATTATAGTCCATAGTTGAAGCGTCACCTATAATTTCACTTACCTGCGGGACAAGCTTCTTCCAATCATGGTCTGACAGCATATGGGCTTCATTACTCTGATTGCTAAATTTAGCCTTATAAAGGTTTTCAATAGACGGTTTTAGATCCTTGTTAAAAAGATATAATAGATCCTTTTTATCCATCTTAGGGATACTTTCACTTAATTCCAATGCCCTTATAATACGCTCTATTGAATCATTATTAATAGGAAGATTCTCATCTTCCATTCTTTTTTTAATTTCATTCTTAGATTTCTTATCTGTATCTTTAATTTTTTTTGAATCCTTTGCTTCTTTACTGTCTTCTCGTCTCTTGCTCGATGTCTTATCTCTGCTAACGCTGTCACTAGAGAAATCCTTAATAATCTGTAACGCCATGTTTAGGGCTTCTATAGTTAAATCCTCAGCTCTAAAGCCTTCTTTAGAAAGCATCCTGTAATCATGGGCTGTCATTCTATTTAGAATTCCCTCTATCAGGCCTTTTGTTTTATCGTAAGTTTCATTGCTTCTTCGTTGGTTTTTTTGTTGCCCCTTTCTTGAAAACATAATGTCCTTGTCTGTATCAGGACGTCTTAAGGATGCTCTTGGATTATAAGAATTGTAACTATCAGCCTTCTTTGTATCAAGAGCATTATCTTTTTCTTTGTTTTCTATATTCGTTCTAATGGCCTGCGACTGCCTGAGTATATCCAAAATAATATCTACCCCGCTGTCTGTATTAATACTTATCATCAGGTATCCAGTCCTCCCAAAGTGTCTTTTAATTAATTTATAATTTATTTATCATAAATGTCTGTTATAATATCACTAATAAATTGTACATTTTATATTTCGGCTATATGGAGACAAAACTTAATGCCAGCTAATAATGACTTGTGGTAAATAAATATAATATATGACTTCTTATGGCATCCTAGAGTGAATAGACTTTTATTAGCGTAAATCAAATACTAATATGGAGGTAGTAATGTATAAAAGTAGAATTAAGTTATATATATTGTTGAGTTTGTTTTCCTTTATGATTGTCTTAAGTGCGGGGTGCGACCGACCATCAATTCAAGAGTCCCAGCAGAGTCTGTTTGATAAATTTATTAATGAGCTTTTTACCGAGCAAGTTCAGTCAGATACCTTGTCACTAAATTATATTCTTGCAAGTCCTGAGGATTTTGGTATAGTACATGCCGAAACCACCCTCGGTGAATATAGCATTGATCATATGAAAGAGGAGCTTGTATCTACTGAACAGTATCTACACGATCTACATGCTTTTGATTACAGCCAGCTAACAGCTGACCAACAGTTGACCTATGATATATTAAATCATTATCTTGAGCTGGAGCTACAATTAGGTGATTATCTTTATTATATAGAAAGCCTAGGTCCCACAACTGGCTTACAAGCTCAGCTACCAATTCTTCTTGCTGAATACAATTTTTACGATAAGGACGATATAGAAAGATATCTGGAGCTATTGGTCTGCGTTAAGGATTATTTTGAAGATGTGGCTGAGTTTGAGAGAGAAAAATCAAAGCAGGGTTTATTTATGACAGATGCAGTTGCTGATAGAATAATTGACCAATGTGAGGCTTTTATTGCATTTCCTGAGCAGAACTTTCTAATCGAATATTTTAATGAGAAGATAGAATCCTTCCCAGGGCTTTCTAGGGATGAAAAGGATTCTTATAAAAACAAAAACCACAAGGGTATCTTAGAATATGTTGTTCCTTCCTATGAGATGCTTATTGAGGTTCTTAAAGAGCTTAAGGGAACTGGAGTAAATGAAGCAGGCCTATATTATTATCCTGAGGGTCAGGCATATTATGAGCTAATTGCTAAGATTAAGACAGGCTCAGATAAAAGTATGAAGGAGATCATAAATATTCTTGATACTACCGTCGCAGATGGTATCCTTGATATAACAAAACAGACCTTATCCGATCCTAAGATATTCGAAAAGCTAGAGTCATTTACATCCTTTCCCTTAACAGACCCCGAGATCATATTAGAGGATCTAAAGGCAAATATCCTTGAGGATTTCCCTCCACCTGTGGATGTAAACTGTAGCATAAAATATGTCCACGAATCCTTAGCCGACTATCTTAGCCCTGCCTTATATATCATACCGGCTATCGACAACTATACTAATAATAATATTTACATCAATGGAAAGGATCCAGATACACTATCCACAATATATACAACCGTTGCACATGAGGGCTATCCTGGCCATCTTTATCAAAATGTGTATTTTAGAAGTAAAGACCCTGCTCCTATTAGGAATCTACTTTCTTTTATAGGCTATGATGAAGGATGGGCAACCTATGTGGAATACTATTCCTATGGATACACTGGCATCGATGATGATTTGGTTGACTTGTTAGAAATAAACAGCGAAATAGTTCTTATGATGTATGCTAGAGCAGATATTGGAATTCATTATGAAGGATGGAGTAAGTCCAAGGCTGTATCCTATATAGGACAATTTGTAGGTGATCAAGCTGTTGCTACAGAAATATATGAGGTCCTTTTAGAGGAACCCGCAATTTATCTACCGTATGCTGTGGGCTATCTAGAGATAAAGGAGCTTAGAGACATTGCTGAGGAAACCAGGGGCGATGATTTCAATATAAAAGAATTTCACAGATTCATGCTGGATATTGGTCCGGCACAATTTAGTGTAATTGAAGACCATATGGAGGCATGGTTAAGTAGCGAGGAGAACATAGTAAAAGGCGATCTATCTAATTAATATATGTTTTGCTTTTCAGTGATAATACTAGACAGAGTGCCTCATCCAAATGCGAACTTTGTTCGTATGGGAGTGTCTTTCATGTAATAGGAGTCAGAATCTTGTTACATAAAAATGAGGGATAGCATGTATATACTCACATACTTACCATATGTGAATATACATGCTATCCCTTTATTATTCTGAGACAAGCTATTATTGGCCTACTATAGCACCAGTTTAGCTGATTTCAGCACCCGAAGGCATTTCCTTATCAGGTATCATCAGGGCCAGGTTGCCATCTGCGTCCTCTGCACATAGAAGCATTCCCTCTGATAAGAGTCCTGCTAGGGTAGCAGGTTTAAGATTAACCACTACCATAACCTTTTTTCCTACCATTTCCTCAGGAGTATAATAAGCTTTAATACCTGATATAATCTGCTTAACCTGGGAGCCTATCTTAACCTGAGAGCATAAGAGTTTCTTGGATTTCTTAACCTCTTCACAAGCGATGACCTCTCCAATCTGAAACTGAAGCTTAGTAAAATCATCATAGGTGATCTCTGGCTTTGCATCTATATCTATGTGGTCAGAAGCCTCATCCATTTCCCCTGCATCTGCTTGGTCTTGATCCATTTCATTCTCACCCTTCTTAGAGGCCTCCACCTTCTCAAGAATCTCCTTTATATCCAATCTAGCAAATAATATCTCTGGCTTATCTGTTACCTTTGTCCCTGATGGATATAGACCGAAGCCCTTAATATCCTCAATCGCTCTTTCCTTTGTAGATAGCTGAGCAAAGATTCTTTCTGCTGTCTCAGGCATAAAGGACTTTAATAGACTTGCTCCGATACTTATGCTTTCTACCAGGTTATATAGTACGGTTTCAAGGCGGGCGGATTTATCCTCATCCTTGGCAAGTATCCAAGGCATTGTCTCATCAATATATTTATTACAGCGCTTAAATATATTAAAGATTTCTGTGAGAGCATCGGCCACTCTAAGCTTCTCCATCTTTGCAATTACCTTACCTGGTGCATCCAGTACTACTTTCTTTAGCTCATCATCCACAGATTCATATACCTTACCGTCACTAACTACTCCATCAAAATATTTATTTGACATGGATATGGTACGATTCACAAGATTACCAAGGGTGTTAGCTAGCTCAGAATTTATCCGTTCAACCAAAAGCTCCCAGGTAATTGTTCCGTCATTATCATATGGCATCTCATGAAGAACAAAATATCTTACAGCATCCACTCCAAACAGCTCTACTAAATCATCTGCATATAGGACATTACCCTTTGATTTACTCATTTTATCTCCAGAGCTACCCTGCAAAAGCCAAGGATGGCCAAACACCTGCTTTGGAAGGGGAATATCCAGTGCCATAAGCATAATCGGCCAGTAAATAGTATGGAATCTTAATATGTCCTTACCAATAAGATGAAGATCTGCTGGCCAATGTTTTTTAAACTGCTCACTGCTATTGCCGTCCGCATCATAGCCTATACCAGTTATATAATTACTTAGGGCATCTATCCATACATACACCACATGCTTATCGTCAAAGTCCACTGGAATACCCCATTTAAATGAGGTTCTGGAGACACATAGGTCCTGAAGGCCTGGAAGCAGAAAATTGTTCATCATCTCATTCTTCCTAGACTCCGGCCAAATGAACTCCGGATGGTCCTTTATGTGGGATATTAAGCGATCAGCATATTTACTTAGCTTAAAAAAGTATGCATCCTCCTTGGCATGCTGTACCTCTCTGCCACAGTCGGGGCACTTGTTATCCTTAAGCTGTGAAGAGGTAAAAAAGGATTCGCAAGGGGTACAGTACATTCCTTCATAAACATTCTTGTAGATGTCTCCCTGATCATAGAGCTTCTTAAATATTTTCTGTATCTGTCTTTTATGGTCCGGGTCAGTCGTTCGGACAAATCTATCATAGGAAGTATTCATCAAATCCCACATATCCTTGATCTGTGTAGCTATTTTATCTACATAGTCCTTGGGGTTTACTCCCGCCTCTTTTGCAGCCATTTCAATCTTTTGTCCGTGCTCATCGGTTCCGGTCTGTAGATACACATCATAGCCTTCCCATCTTCTGAATCTGGCAATGCTGTCCGCCAATATGATTTCATAGGTGTTGCCGATGTGTGGCTTACCTGAGGTATAAACTATGGCAGTTGTAATATAATATGGCTTTTTACTCATGTTTTTCTTCCTTTCAGGTTTTATTATCTAATCTTAACTCCGCATTTCTATCTTCATATAGAAGAAAGAGCTTCGCTTGCGAAACCCTGCAAGCCTGCATGGCAAGCTTTGTAATTTATCTTTTAAAAAATAAAGTGTCTGCTTGCTGACACTTCGCGCCGAACGCGTTCACGAAGTGATAAGTTCATTACGCGTGAGTGCGCATCCCAATGCGGAGCGTTTTTTATATAATAGGACGCACTTTCCTATTATATAAAAAAACTCCCGTCCTTAATAAATAAAGACGAGAGATTATCCCGTGGTACCACTTTAATTCACCCATGTCTTGCGATCATAGGCCTTTGTCGCTACATATACAGCCCAACATGATAACGGATGTCGCCGTCACAGCCTAAGAATTTCTCCCTCGGTGTGCTGCTCCAAGACCATCTTCGTCAGCTTATGCTCATCTCCCCTTCTCAGCTACCGGGGTTCTCTGTCGATTGCTCCACTGATTACTCTTCTCTTCACTGCTTTTTTCATTATAATTATAAAAAAGTATAGCACGCATATTTTACTTTGTCAAATTTATCATTTGTCTATTTCTTATAATATATCATCTGT
>CAZODB010000088.1:0-9070 GCA_964578425.1 uncultured Herbinix sp. | reverse complement strand
TTAAGGCTAAGGGTATTGAGGTTGTAGTATATGAGCCTACCCTGGATGCGGACAACTTCTATAATTCTAAGATTATAAGAGACTTAGAGTAGTTTAAGAGGAATAGTGAAGTAATTATCGCTAATCGTATGGCTAATAATTTGGGGGATGTGGAGGATAGGTGTATACAAGGGATTTGTTTCAGAGTATTAGGTCGATTAATAGTTTATGGTTTTGAGGTAGGGGATTTAGAAGAGATAATTTCATGTAAGAAGGTATATGAGACAGCATGACTGAGCCGAGAGGTTTTGGTGGTGCTGTTATTTTATTACTACTAAATGAAAAACATATGTTTGTGGAAAAATATTGCAATTTTTAATATTATGTGTTATTCTATTTTTAGGAAATGCCTATTGGCTTATGTAAGGAGAGTGAATATGGGTTCTGAAATTATAACATATCAAACAGACGATGGTTTGACTAAAATCGATACTACTTTTGATGGTGACACAGTTTGGCTATCTATTGATCAAATGGCAGAACTATTTCAACGTAAGAAGTCTACAATTTCTCGTCATATTAAAAACATATTAAAAAAAAGTGAATTGATGCGTAGTTCAGTTGTTACAAGTTATACAACAACTACAACTGATGGTAAAAAATATAAGGCAAACCACTATAATTTAAATGTAATTACTTCTGTGGGTTATCGCTTGAAGTCTTTGAGAGGTACTCAATTTAGAATTTGGGCAAGTAGTACTTTAAAGGAATATATGAAAAAAGGATATATGGGAGACCAAAAAGTAATTGAGAATAAAGAAAAACCATGGAATCAATTATATAGTTATTTGAAAAAAGAAGATAATAATAAATTCAATTATTTAAAAGGTGTTTCTTTTAGTACTTTTGTCATCCTGATATGGCAATTTTTGAAAATAATATATTATATTTATATGCGTGGAAAATTTTCAGTATATGGTATTGATTCGTGCTATATTGTTATGAAAGAAGAGAATGTTCTCTTTCAAATAATTAAAATTATTGGCATTGGAACAATGGTATTTATTACCAACTACATAGTGTACGGTTTATTAGTAAAAGAGGAGAAAAATAAAAAAAAGTATTATTTCTTAAATAATATTTTGAGGCTTCTAATTTGGTTGATTTTTGTAATGTTTTCAATTGTTTTTATTATAACATTGTTATTAGATATTACCATAATTGAATTAGTAATTGATTTCAAATATAATCCCAAAGAATGGTTTTTATTGATGTTAGTAATATTTATGATTGTAATAATGATCAATCTAATTGGACTTGAATTTGGGTTTGAAAAAATAGTTAAGAGAATAAAACGGAGATATATATTAGGTAAAGAATATAAAAAATATAAAAAAAACAAAAGCGTTAATAAAGACAAATTAAGAAAACATGGATATATAATATCAATATCCAATAGTATTAAAGTAAGTAAAAAACCTTTTAGTTTCTATATAGTAAATACATTGCTGGTTATAGCAGGTATAGTCATTATATTGTTTATTATTTGGTATATCGGAAAGGATATGGCAAAAAATCAAAAAAATTACAAAGTTATATTTGAGCCCATAGAAGATGTAAATATAAAAAGTTATATTTTACAAGATGATGAGGATAAATACATTTGTTATCCTATTATTTTCGAAACAGAGGATCGTTATATTTTGACAAGATTAGCGAAAGCAGATGATGTTTATTCATTAGACTATACATATCAAAAGATAATTGATAAAGATGGAATTCAAACTTTTAAAATACAAGATATAAAAGATGCTAAATTAGTTCATTCCATATATAGAAGTCAACAATAAATGGACTTGTGTCAATAGCTTAGACACAAAAAGTTTAACTTTAAATACCGCCACACTTGCATCTGAATGTACTGCTTGTGAGGTTACATAACCTATAGAACCATAAATCCTTTTTCTGTTATATCAGGATTCAATATATTCAAATATTGACATACTTTTATAGCCTCTGATGTACGTCCACAATTGCTCATAAACTATGCCTACAACTGCTTTTTAATCACTGTTGCTACTGATATTGCGTTAGATGTTTAATCACTGTGTTTATTGTATAATAAAAGTACCGAAAGTTGCAGATGGAAAATGGGAGGTCTCTTCACCATAACGAATTGAAGCAATTAAGATTTAAATAAGAGATAGGGAAATTGCATGTTGTAATCATGTATGTTATTATTAAACCAATTCAAAAGAGATAAAAATCAATTTAAAATGGTGGTGTTGATATGAATGATATTATTGAAGTATATGATAATTATCATGAATTAGGTATAAGGAACAGAACTATTACTGAAGGAAATGAGATAAAGCTAGTGAAAGAATATATAGAATATAGAAAAGAAAATTTTACTCCATCTTCTATTAATAAAATGGCGATTTTTCTTGAAGCACAAGTTGAAAATTCGTTTCCTGATATAGTATTCGTTGAATATAATCCTGAAAACTACGAAGATTGGAACAATAGTAGGAATGATTTGGGTAAACAAGAAATGAAGATCTTATATCATATATATGCAATGGGAGGATTAGACCTTAGTGATATAATAGCCCAACTTGGAGTAACATGGAAAGAAGCGGGTATTTCAATAGAGCGTCTATATGATTCGAAATTGATTATGCGTGAGAATAAGCAATGGATGATAATGGATAAAAGGAAAATTACAACACATAGAATAGAGGCTGTTGAGGCTAAGTTGAACCAATGGGAGCAAGTTTTACAGCAAACTATAATTAATAGAAATTTTGCATCTGAAAGTTATGCGCTTTCGATTGCCGAATCAAAGCCTAAAAAAGAAATAATGAACAAATTTAAAAAATTTGGAATTGGTATATATATAAAAGATAATAATTCTTTTAAAATAATAGGAGAAGCTAAAACAAACACTATACCAATTAGTTTTAACTCGATTTTTTTCAACGAATGGATAGGAAGAATATTAAACTCCAGAAAGGAAATTGTCAATGCTATCTGATAAAGAAATAGTTGAACATTTTGGAATTGAAAAGATATTAAGAAAATATCCTCCAAGTGGTCAAAAAGAAGTCTTTCTAACGCGACATAACTCATATGGAAATGTTATTTTGAAAGTTGTTATGGGTCAAAATGAGAGAGTTAAACGTGAAATTGAGATAGTGACAGAAAATCAGTTTGATAATGTACCCAAAGTTTTCGAAATAAATGATTTTCAATTTGGAGAGCAAAGCGGTATGTATATTTTCGAAGAATATATTGATGGTGATAGCCTAAAAAAGATCTTAGAAAATGGAAAATTAAACTTAAGAGATGTTATGGATTTGACAGAGCAAATTTTAAAAATTATTGTACAAATGGAAAAAGTCAATGTTGTTCATAGAGATATCAAGCCAGACAATATAATTAGAAATATCTGCAATGATTGGTACCTGATAGATTTTGGAATAGCAAGGGCGTTAAATATGAATTCACTAACTATAACAGAAGCACAAATTGGACCGCATACACCACTTAACAGACGATGTACTCGATTTTATTCTTTTATGTCTTGAAGAAGACAAAGAAGAAGGACTTGATAAGCAGTCTCACACAGCCAGACGCATCTTTCACAGGTTTGTTGATGAAAAAGGTTTCACCGGTAGGGGATCCTATAGTACGTATACGAAGTTACCGAACTGGCAGGATGCGCTCCACATATATCTGCAGGAGGTTATGTGTATAATGGAGGGAAAATGGAGAGCAGCACAAAGAAGCCTAGATTAACAGGAAATATCGTAAACAATTTGTTATGGCGTTTTGCTGAAAAGATGGGAGTTAAAGTAATAGGTCTTTTTGTTAATTTACTACTTGCCCGACTTCTAGCACCAAGTGATTATGGATTGATAGCATTAGTGTCTATAATCATA
The DNA here is from genome assembly GCA_964578425.1 of uncultured Herbinix sp. Classification (GTDB taxonomy): domain Bacteria; phylum Bacillota; class Clostridia; order Lachnospirales; family Lachnospiraceae; genus Mobilitalea. Next base: position 5,147 of record CAZODB010000088.1, on the reverse strand, counting down.
CAGATTTTATATGTATTTATTGATAGTGGATTAACAAATGCATTGATTCAAAAGAGAAATACTAGTAATAGAGATTTTGATTCTGTTTTTGTATATAACATTCTGTTATCCCTATTATTATATATCCTGTTATGGATTTTTGCCCCTTATTTTGCTTTATTATATGAATACACACAATTAACCCAGATAGTTCGAGCTTTTGGTACAATAATAATAATCTATGGGTTTAAAAATGTTCAGCAGGCTTACATCTCAAAACATATGCTTCATAATAAGTTCTTTTTTGCTACCTTAGGCGCAACAGCTATTTCATCTGTTGTAGGCATTTGTATGGCTTTGAGTGGATATGGCATTTGGGCTATAGTAGCACAACAACTTACATATGCCCTTGTCGATACCCTAATTCTTTGGATTACAGTAGAATGGCGACCCAGGATAAGTATTTCATTACCCTCGCTTGTACAGCTACTTCACTTTGGCTGGTATATACTGACATCAAAATTAATTGACAGTATCTATAATAAAATCAGACAACTATTAATAGGAAAGATTTATTCTGCTGAAAGCTTAGCTTTCTATAGTAAGGGTCAGGAAATACCGAGTATCATTGTAAGTAGTATTAATACACCGTTAGATAGTATTCTATTACCGGCATTGTCGGAAGAGCAAGATAATAAAGGTACTGTAAAAATAATAGCACGCCGTACAATACAAGTTAGTAGCTTTCTGCTTTGGCCAATCTTAATAGGTATTATCGCTGCAGGCGAACCCCTGGTACGATTGATTTTAACTGAAAAATGGATGCCTTGCCTGCCGTATTTGCGTTTGTTTTGTGTCTATTATGCCATGTACCCTATTCATACTACGAATTTAAATACGATTATGGCATTAGGTAAAAGTAACTATTTTGTGAGAATGGAATTTGTAAAAAAGGGTATTGGTATCGTAATCCTGCTTGTAACTTTTAGGTTGGGAGTATTGCCAATGGCATGCGGCGTTTGTTTTGAGGGTATCATTACAACCTATATTAATGCATATCCCAATAGAAAGCTGCTTAACTACAGCTTTTTTGAGCAGATACATGATGTTCTTCCTACTTTCAAGCTGACACTCTTAATGGGAGGATGTGTATACGGATTATCCTTTATTGGGTTATGCGACTGGCTTACTATTCTACTACAGATTTTTGCCGGTATGACGATATACTTAGTCGGGGCCGTGTTATTTCATAATCCTTCCTATAGCTTTCTTAGCAATATCATAAAATCAAGACTGAGAAAAAGTAAAAGGTGACACTATGAAAGCAAAAATAGTATACAAATTAAGCATACTTATACGTAAAGGAAGTTTCAGGTACATCAGTAGAACCGCTAATAGAGTTCTTAAGCTTTGTCTGGGCCAATCACTTTATCATAAAACAATTGGTAAGCTGCGTAATAAGATTATTTACGGTTCATTATCGATCCCAGCAGCCAACACAGACATATTATGGAGGTTTGGTATAAAGGATTCTATTAGCAGACCTCCGCTTGTAAGCATCATTGTACCCTGCTATAACCATGCACAGTATCTGAGGCAAAGGCTGGATACTATATACCAGCAGACCTATCAGAACTTTGAGGTGATATTATTAGATGATGCTTCCACAGATAATAGCGTGGAGCTTCTGAGTGAATATGCCGATAAGTATTCTGAGAAGACCAGAATATATATAAATGATACTAATACAGGAAGTCCTTTTCACCAATGGAAAATGGGCTTTGATTTAGCAAAGGGCGAACTATACTGGATTGCCGAGAGTGATGATTATTGCGAACTTAATTTTTTGGAGGAAATGATAAAACCATTTTCTGACCCAGCCGTAACGCTTGCTTGTTCGAAGATAAGCATATTAAATGAAAGTACTGGAAGTATTGAAAATACCAATTGGTTTTATCAATATGCAGATAGAGATATAATGGAATATACAATGACTTCGGCAACATTCACGAAGCATATACTGGGATATTATAATGAATTATGCAATGTGAGCGGATTATTATTTCGCCGACCCGGTGTTATTCCATCTGAGGTCGAAACTACTTTTTGTAATATGAAAGCAAGTGGCGATTATTTCTTTTACTTGTGGCTGTGTCGTGGTGGTTGTATATCATTTATATACAAAACAACAGATTACTTTAGGCGTCATAAAAACTGTACTAGTTATAGGGCTTATGAGAAAAAACCGTATTATAGTGAACATAAGGATATTATAGAATTTATTGCAGAAAACTATGATATGGCTGATGATTGGTTGGAGCGTGTGCATGATAATCTCGTTATGCAATATAAATCAACTTTGCAGAACTCACTTAGAGATTTATCGATTGACAAGGAATACCTTCGCGAAATCCAATTAAATAAAAAACCGAATATTATGATTGCATGTTTATCCTTGGCTTCCGGTGGAGGCGAAATATTTCCTATTATTTTAGCAAACGAACTTCATAGATTGGATTATACAGTTACATTGCTTGACTTTAATCTAGGCGGATATAACGAAGAGATACGTGAAACAATACATTGCGGGGTACCTCTGGTCAGATTAAAGGATATCTCTGAGCTAGGAGAAATACTTCGTCAGCTTAATGGTGATATTATTCATTCCCACCATGGAACGGTAGATAGAATTATAGCAGAGCTGTTAAGTCGTACCTCTCTCAATTGCAAGCATATTATTACTTTGCATGGAATGTATGAGATGATGAGTGAATTTAATATAAAAGATCAACTGCAAATTACCTCATCAGTATGTAAAAAGTATGTATATGTTGCTGATAAGAATCTTATTCCCTTTAAAGAACATGGATTCCTTAATCCAGAACAGTTTGTAAAGATTTCGAACGGGCTCCCGATTGTGCCCTATACCACTTATAATAAAAAAGAATTTGGATTATCCGAACGTGATTTTGTCTTCTGTATCGCCAGTAGGGGAATCAAGGAAAAGGGATGGAAGGAAGCCATCTATGCTATTCAAAACGTAAACAGACACACAAACAGGGATGTGCATCTATTTATTTTAGGAGATGGGCCGGAGAGAAAAAAGCTTGATAAGCAAAATAATAAGTTTATTCACTTTATGGGAGAACGCAATGATGTCCGAAGCTTTTTTTCCATGGCAGATGCCGGGATATTGCCAACCTATTTTAGTGGTGAAAGTTATCCACTAATGTTGATTGAATGTATTCAATGCAATATACCAGTGATTACAACCGACATAGCCGAGATACCTAATATGATTATAGATGAGAGTGGAAATTCTGCAGGCTTATTGGTTCAACATTCGAATGAAGGAATTGACGTCGCTGCTCTTGAAGCTGCTATATTCAGACTGGTTACAGATGAAGAACTATATAATAAGCTGAGAGGAAATTGCTGCTCCGTTGCAAGGAAGTTTGATATGAATCGAGTAATATTAGAATATCTGAAGGTTTATAAGCAGGTTTACACTACAATAAAGTAACTTTTAATCATAGTTAGATTATCGGAGAGAATTGGAGAGAAAATAAATGCAAAGTGTTTGTGTAATTGTAGTAACCCATAACCGATACAGCTTATTGAATCGGTGTTTGAAAAGCCTTTCTGCTCAGACACATTCTAAAATATCGATTATTGTTGTTGATAACGCATCCTCAGATGAAACCCCTGAGAGGATGGCTATTGAATGGTGCCAGAACAATAGTCATATCTCATATAATTATCTAAAAGAAAATCTGGGGGGAGCAGGTGGCTTTTCTTATGGTATGCAACTTGCGTTTACGCAGAATTGTGATTGGATTATGTTGATGGACGATGATGCAGCTCCTGCTGAAAACTATATTGAGTTACTTTTAGCTTCTTCTAAAAGAAATCCTGAGTGTAAGTGTTTTATTGGATCTGAATTTAAAGGCTACACTAATCAACGTGAATATGGGGGCAGACGTCGGATAACTAATCCAAAGTTTTTGATAGAAGGTTGCATTGATGAAAAGGAATATCGTGCTAATAAGGAATTTTACATTGATTCATTTACTTTTGTCGGTGTCATGATCCATGAATCTATTGCAAAGCTGATAGGTCTTCCTGATTCTTCTTTCTTTATTTATTATGACGATACTGATTATTCGTTTCGCTTAAAAAAATATTCAAAAATTCTATGCGTTTCAGATGCCATCATTCATCATCGAACAGATCACATAGAAGAAACCAGCAAAGAGCTAAATAGTAATTGGAGACGGTTTTACTTGTTTCGTAATAATCTTGAAATTAAAAGGCGTTATGTTATCAAGAAAAGATATTGGTTAACATACATGCTGTTATCTTATATACGAAGAATTATGTTATGCTTTATTTCCTTGGTAAGAAAAAAGAATAGCCTTTCTGATACAGTACATAAAATTAATTACTATACACATGCGATAATTGATGTATTCCGTGGGAAACTTGGAAAAGCAGATTATACTTCTATTCAATGAAACTCATATACGAATTATGCGAAGAATTTATTTGATATTTATCTAAAACCGATGATTATATCTGACCAAACTTATATACATAATGCTAGAAATATTGTCATTGGTATATTGCTAGGTGGTATTAAAACATAGAAAGGTTATAATATACATATGAAGATAAAGCTACTTAACTGGACGTTGGTAATATTATGGATGGCTTTAATTTTCTTCTTATCATATCAGTCAGCTGTCGAGTCTAGTGAACTAAGTTCAGGCATTACAAAGAGGCTACATGATTTGATTAAGGTTATAGCTTCTGACATTAACCTAGACCAAGGCAGTATTAATAACATTATTAGAAAATTGGCGCACTTTGGTATCTATTTAATTTTGGGAATTTTAATAGCTAATGCCCTAACAAGCTCTAATATATCAAATCTTAAGCTTATACTACTGGCATTATTGATATGTATATTATATGCTATTAGTGATGAGATACATCAATTGTTTGTTCCCGGTAGAAGTGGACAAGTAACTGATGTACTTATAGATAGTTTGGGTGGATTAGTAGGTGTATTACTATTAAGTGTAATAAGGCGAAAAGGAGTAAGGTAAAGCAAAATTTAGGTTGAATTTACGATAATATATAAGTATACTATAAATATAAGTATATAA